>JAAYXG010000238.1 GCA_012516015.1 Lysobacteraceae bacterium
ACGGGCGGGTAACCGCCCGACACGCGCTCATCCTCATTCGAACCGTTCCTTGCGGGGACGAGCTCGGAACTCTGCGCGACTCAAGTAGCCGTCTTGATCCGCATCGACGCCATCGAAGCGATCGCCGATCAGCTCGGAGCGTTCTCCTTCGCGCTTGCTGATGCGGTCGTCGCCGTCGCGATCGATCGCCTCGAATACCCGTTCCACTTCTTCCGCAGTGCGTGGATTGGTTGTCGACATGTGCGAATCTCGTTGCGCATGCGCTTGCAGGGCGATCAGGCATGCCACCGCAACGGTTGCGATAGCGAGACGCATACTTTCTCTCCTCATCTTCACGACACATTGGAGCAACTACCGCATCGCAGGACCTGTTCCACGCGGCATATGCGTGGCAGCTAGAGGGCGCATGCCCTATGGCTCGTGCGGCGTTTGCCGTCATTGGAGAGTGCAGCTAAGCTCCCGGAGCAGGCCGTCTCGCCGATAACAGGAGAAACATGGTGCGAGAGATTGTCTATCTGCCCGGTGCCCAGCGCTTCGGTGACGGCGCATTGCTAGCGATGCGAATCATGGTCGGTGCGTTCTTGGTGTGGGGCGTTTGGGACAACATCGTGAGCACTGAACGAATGCAGGAGTTCGTCGACTTCCTCACGAAGTTCGGTTTTCCGATGCCGGAGCTCATGGCGCGAGTGTCGGTATGGATTCAATTCTTCGTGGGATTGAGCTTCATCACGGGCTTTCTCACGAGGTGGGCCGGCATCTTGTGTATGATCAACTTCATCGTGGCAATCGCGATGGTCGATCGATTTGGCGGGGTGCGCGGTGCGTTCGCGTCCGCGTGCTTGGTTGCGATCGGCCTTTATCTCGCGACGTACGGTGCGGGAAGGTTCTCGATCGATACGCTCCTTCTGCGACGCGGGGCGCCTTCCGCGTCCGCTTAGGTCGGCTGCGAGATGCTCCTGAGATACGGGCCTCCTCGCGTGCACCGCCTGCCCTTTGCTGGAATGAGTCGATCTACGTCAACGATATTCGAATGATTACGAGCGCCACTTCCATTCCGAGCGACATCGAGACTCACATCGAGAAGCATCTCGGCGCGATCGCGAATGTCTATCGCAGCAAGGAGGGAGGATCGACCGATCTTCGCATCGGGCATGTGCTGCCGACCGATACGCGTCCGGTTCACACGTTGGTCACCTGCGGCATGAGCGGGCGGCCTATGAGCGTGCCCAAGCCCGATATGCCGGCGTATATGGAGCTCATGATGACGCTGCCCCGGGAGTGGAAGCTCGGTGCGGAATTACCCGAAGACGAGCGCTGGTCATGGCCGGTGCATTTGTTGGCGAAGCTCGCGGGCCGCGCTCATGAAGAAGGCGGCTGGCTAGGGTGGGGGCATCTCATTCCGAATGGGGATCCGCCACAACCTTACGCGCACTCGACCAAGCAATGCGCCTCGCTCATCGTTCCCTCGCTTCTCGTGCCGACCGCCTTCTACGAGCTCGCGACACCGCAGAAGACGATCGTCTTCTATGCCGTCGTGCCTCTCTATAAAGAAGAGTACGACTTGGGCCGTCGCAGCGGCACCGATGCGCTGTTCACCCGCCTGATCGACGGCGACGTCAACGACGTCATCGATCCCAACCGCCGCAACGTCGCGCGGAAACGTTTCTGGTTGTTCGGCTGAAGACGGCAGGCGCGCACAGCGCACCGTCAGGGTTCCTGATATCCACCCGCCCGAATCTCGATCCGATACTTCTGCGGATCTTCGCGCAGATAGAATCCGCCGCGGCGCCACGACTCTCCCGGTAGGAAATCGATGCCGGCTTCTACGCGCTCCCGTTCCGTCGTGCCGTCGAGCACGCGGGCGACGATGCGCAGATCCACGAGCGTCTGTGTGCCCTGATTGTGAGCGCGATAGCGTACGAGGTAAGCGTCGTGCGTCCGCACGATCTCATCGATGTGGATCTCCACGCCGCTCACTCGGTCCGCACCGCGGAACTCCTCGTATGTGAGGAAGGCGATCGCGCCGACGAAGAGAACGACGCCGATTCCGCCGAGAACCCATTCCAAGAGCGGCGTCGCATCATGTCGCTTGCCCGCTCGTGTCGTCTTTGGGCTCATGTGCGTCTAGAGAACGAGCCGCGCCGACGCGGCGCCGACCGAGGCCGGAAATCCCAATACGACGATGATCTGCATCGTATCTCGCAACGTCAGTCCCTCGAACCGACCGAAGGTCCAGCAGATGAACGCGCTGATCGCGAGAGCGAGCACGTAGCCGTTCACGCTGAACTTCACGAACACCGCTGCGAACGAGCGATTTTGCGGACGCTCGTGCTGACCGCGAAAGCCCGCGGCGTATACGAACGTGTGCATGAGCGCGAGCGAGAGCGCCGCAAGCACGATGGATTGCCACGGTGACATCTGCAGCGCAATGATGAGGACTTCTTCGGTCGGCGCGATGTTCGCCGCGAGGAACAGGGCACCCGCACACATCAGGAAGTATTCGCCGAAGTCGCCGCTGATGCGCCGCTTGCGCTGCGCGCTTTGTCGGTGCCCAAACTGGCTCTGCGCGAGAAGCGCACCGATGCTGCCCGGCACCGCCTGCAGTGCAATCATGCCGATCCACTCGTTGGGTCGAGCTTCCGTCTTGATCACGCGGAAAATGAGCAAGACGATCGTCGCCATGAAGCTCGTCACCGCAATCGCAACGAATGCGTCGAGAACGGAATCGCCGAAATGCGTCGTGTCCTCGAACCCCGAGTAGTACGCGAGACCCACGAGCACAGGCAGCAAAGCCAGCATCAGCACGACTAGCCGATGCCGATCCATCATGAAGCCCAGCTGCCAGGTCTCCATCGTCATCAAGATAGGCAACGAGAAGAGCAGGGCCCCGCCGAACGCGCGAGCGACCCCGATCGCGTAAGCGCGATTCGCGTCGACGTCGGTGATGCGGAAGGCGTTGCCGATGGCGCTGGCCTCGGAGTGCGGTGTCCGACCAATGCGGCGAGCCCGGCAAAGTTCCTTTCAAAGCTTTTGAACCCGCCTTCCTGCGGTCCGACCCCGGTCTTGAGCCATGCCGAACCTCACGGGCTTGCTACGGTGCACCTGTTATGGCGCGCGCGAGAACCCTAGAATTCCGGCATGGCACTTCGAACGCTTTTCCCCACGCTTGTCTATTCTCGATGTTTGCAGGCCGGCGACTGGCGTCCTTTCAATCGGCGCTTGCTCCGCGAATGCCTGCAACTCGAGCAGGACGACGAAGCAGGGCGGCGTTGGTCGGCGAAGAATTATCCGGGCGGGTACACGTCGTATGGCTCGGTGAGTCGCATGTATGAGGTCTCGCCGACCTTCGATGCGCTACGTCGCAAGCTGGACCGTCACGTCGCCGCCTTCGCACGCGCGCTCGAGCTCGATCTCGACGGCCGAGAGCTCACCATGACGGATTGCTGGGTGAACATCATGCCGCATCGCGTGGTGCACGGTCTGCACCTGCATCCGCTCGCGACGATCAGCGGCACGTACTACGTGCAAACACCGAAAGGCAGCCCCGCGTTGAAGTTCGAGGACCCGCGGCTCGATCGCTTTATGGCCTCGCCGCCCCGCCGCCCGGACGCCCGTATCGATAATCGACCGTGGGTCAGCATTCCGGCCGAATCGGGCAACGTCGTCTTGTTCGAGAGTTGGCTGCGCCACGAAGTGCCGCCGAATCCGACGAAGAAGGTGCGTATCAGCATCAGCTTCAACTACAACTGGTTCTGACGCGGAAAGTGAGTTCGGTTGACGGTCGACAGTTGACGGCAAGAGAAAGGCGGCGCTTCACCTCTCTCTTGCGAAGAGGTCACGTAGAGGGATTGTCACGCAATGGCGCTTACTTGAGCGCCAAGTTGACAGTCGATGGCCCGAAGGGCGTCCTTTCTTACCGTCAACCGTCAACCGTCAACCTCAAGTAAGCGCCATGTGGTTGCAACGGAGCCTTCTTCCCCTGTGGCCGCTTCGTGGCGCGATTCTGAGACACGTTGCCGACATTTGCTCGTCGCGTATTCTTCGTGCCGACCACATGGTCTCGCCCCTCGTCCCCACGAAGGCGATGCGCAGGCGGAGGTTCATCCTTACGCGGATGAACCTCCGCTTCCGCAGCTTGCCTTACGACGAATTTCGCCCGGGCGCCATGGAACGGATGCGCGGTCGTGCGTGTTATCGTCCCTTTGTAAGGCATTGCACCTACACGCACGCAAGCTCCCATGCAAATGACTGCATTATTTTCCGATCGCCTGCGCGCAGCGCTCGCCGGATTGTTTCTTGCGGCCTTCCTCGCGACGCCGGCAACGGCTTTCGATTTCGACGACGTCGCCGCGCGCGCGGCGGAGCAGGCGAAGAAGCCGTATCGTCCGCTCACTCGCAAACCGCCGCCGGAGCTTGCGGCCCTCACATATGACCAGCATCGGGACATCCGCTTTCGACCCGAGCACGCGTTGTGGCGCAAGGACGATGTGCCGTTCGAGCTCATGTTCTTCCACCTCGGCAAGTTTCAGCTCGAGCCCGTCCTCATCAATGAAGTGACGCCGCAAGGCGTACGTCACATCCGCTATCGCAGTGCCGATTTCGACTATGGCCGGAACAAGCTCTCGCCGGAGAAATGGGGCGACCTCGGCTTCGCCGGCTTTCGCGTCCACTATCCGCTCAATACCGATGAGTACAAGGACGAGCTCGCGGTGTTCTTGGGCGCGAGCTATTTCCGCGCGCTCGGTGCCGGACAGCGGTACGGCTTGTCGGCGCGCGGTCTTGCGATCGATACCGTCGGCGGCGACGGCGAAGAGTTTCCGCGCTTCAGCGAATTCTGGGTCGTGAAGCCGGCGGCGAATGCGCAGTCGCTCAGGGTGTACGCGCTCCTCGAGTCGCCTCGTGCAAGCGGCGCGTACCAGTTCGACATTCATCCAGGCGAGGAAACCGTGATGAATGTGCGAGCGCGCGTCTATCTTCGCGACGAGGTGGCGACGTTCGGTATGGCACCGCTCACGAGCATGTACTTCTTCGGCGAGAATCAGCCGCATCGCGTCGATTTCCGTCCCGAGGTGCACGACTCGGACGGGCTCATGGTGGCGACCGGCGAAGGCGAGTGGATCTGGCGCCCGCTGCTCAATCCGAAGGCGCCGCTCACGACATCGTTCTCGATGCGCGAGCTGAAAGGTTTCGGCTTGATGCAGCGAGACCGACGCTTCAGCAGCTACGAGGACCCGGAGGCAAGCTACGAGCTGCGTCCGAGCGCATGGGTCGAGCCCGTCGGCTCCTGGGGCGCGGGTCGCGTCGAGCTGTTTCAATTGAGCACGCCCGACGAGACCAACGACAACATCGTCGCTTACTGGGTGCCGGAAAATCTTCCGCCGATCGGCGAGCCGCTCGATTACGCCTATCGCATCCGATGGCAGGGCAAGGTACAGCAGCGTCCGCCGGGGGCATGGGTG
>JAAYXG010000239.1 GCA_012516015.1 Lysobacteraceae bacterium
AAGCGCACGATGTTCGTACGGTCGGCTTCGCGCCAAGTACGGTAACGCTGCAGCCAAAGCCCATCGCCTGGATCGAACGCGCCCGCGCTCTCGACCTGGGCGTCCGCGAGAACTTCCGCTAGGCTCGCCGCGTCGCGCAGACCGAGATTGAACCCCTGACCGGCGATCGGATGCAACGCCTGTGCGGCATTGCCGACGATCGCAAGCCGTTCCGAAACGTAGGCGTCCGATCGGGTAAGCGCGAGGGGGTATCGGTGTCGCGCGCCGACGCGGGTGAATCGCCCGAGCCGAAACCCGAACGCATCCTGGAGCCTCGTCAGGAAATCGGCATCCGAGCACGCGGCGACGGCGTCGACCTCCTCCTTCGCGAACGTCCAAATCAAACCCATTCGGCCGTCGGACAGCGGCAGGAGCGCGAGCGGTCCAGCGCTCGTGAATCGCTCGTACGCGACGTGATCGTGGAAGCGCTGCGGAAACACGTTCGAGATGAGCGCGACCTGCTCGTAATCCCAGCTCTGCGCCTGGATACCGGCGGACTCGCGCAGACGCGATTGCGCGCCATCAGCGGCCACAACGAGCTTCGCCGTCACGCTTGCGGCCCGATCCTCGCCGTCGACTGTGTAACGAACGTGCTGCACGCCATCGCGCAGCTCAAGGCCGTCGATGCGGGCCGGCGAGATCAGCCGAACCGAAGTTTGCGCAAGCCGCTGCCAGAGCGCGGCGCCCATCGTGCGATTCGTCGCAACGTAGCCGAGCGCCTCCAAGCCGAGCTCGCGCGCATCGAGACGCGCGAACCCGAAACGACCTTGGTCGGAGACGTGAATACGGCGGATGCTCGTCGCGTCATGCTCCATCAACGGCCACACGCCGAGCGCCTCGAACGCGCGACGGCTTCCGTTCGACAGCGCGGTCGTACGATCGTCGAAGCTCGGTTGATCGCGACTGTCGAATGCAGTCGCCTCGATCAAGACGACGCGCAGATCGAGCTGTGCGAGCGCAAGCGCGAGCGCGGCACCCACGAGGCCGCCGCCGCCGACGGCGACGTCGTAGCTGTCTGTGTCGTTTTCAGCGCGCATATCAGGTTGCGACTTCCGTTAACGTCCCGAGCGCCCTGCCCCTCAATGCGCCATCCATTTCTCGATCGCTTCAGGCGTCTTGATGAGCGCGCGGGTGAGCACCTCGTTGCCGTCTTTGGTCACTGCAACGTCATCTTCGATGCGCACCCCGATGTTCCACCAGCGCCTGGGAACCCCCTTCATGCCCGCGGGAATATAAATGCCCGGCTCGACGGTGAGCACCATACCCGGCTCGAGCACGCGCCATTGGTCGCCGAGCTTGTAATCGCCGACATCGTGGACATCCATCCCGAGCCAGTGCCCCGTGCGATGCATGAAGAAGCGGCGGTAGGCGCCGTCGCGAATCAAGCTCGCCACCTTGCCCTTCAGCAGACCGAGCTTGACCAAGCCTTGCGTGATGACGCGCACGGCGGCGTCATGCGGATCGTTCCAATGATTACCGGGTCGAGTCTTCTCGATCGCGGCGTACTGCGCTTCCAGCACGATCTCGTAGACGGCGCGCTGCTCCGGCGTGAAGCGGCCATTGACCGGGAAGGTGCGCGTGATGTCGGATGCATACAGCTCGTACTCGCAACCCGCATCGATCAGGAGCAGATCGCCGTCCTTTAGCTCCGCGTCGTTCTCGTGATAGTGCAGGATGCACGAGTTCGCGCCGCCGCCGACGATCGGGTGGTAGGAGATATCGGCCTTGTTGCGGTGAAACTCGTGCAGCAACTCCGCCATCACCTCGTACTCCATTCGACCTGGCCGCACAAAG
>JAAYXG010000240.1 GCA_012516015.1 Lysobacteraceae bacterium
GCCTCATCGCCTCGATTGACAGCGGGCAGCGCTCGCCCGCAATCGTGCGCTCGATCATCGGGTTGTGTCACAGCTTGGGGCTGCAAGTCACGGCGGAAGGCGTGGAGCGCGATTCGCAGCTCGGTGTATTGCTGACCGACCGCGGTGTCCAAGTGCAGGGTTTTCTCATCGCGCGACCGCTTGCCGCGAGCGCCATCCCCACCTTTCTGATCCATGCGCGCGCTCACCTTGAAGGCCTCGTGCGGGCGGCGCCGCTGCCGCAAGAGGTCGATACAAGCTCCCGCCTCCGAGTGCTGCGAGTGGCAGGCAAGCGCAAGGCTCGTGACTCGTGATCCGTGACTCGCAAGAGAGGGCTCGACACAGCCGAGCCTTCTTACGGATCACGAGTCACTAGTCACGAGTCACGAGCGTAAGGGAACTCCCGGCACCCAGGCCGAGTTCCTACGCCACACATCGCCACATAGCTTCTTCTCGCCGTGGCTCGCACCAAACTTTTCGCGCGCATCGATGGGCTTTGGGTCTCGCTGCTCACGATCACGCTCATCATTGCCATCCTGTGGGCGGCGAAAGCGATTCTGCTGCCGCTCGCGCTCGGCATCATTTTAGCGTTCGCGCTGACGCCGCTCGTACGGTGGTTCGACCGCATGCGTTTGCCGCGTGCCGTGGGCGTCGCCTTGACGATGCTGCTCGCGCTGAGCGCGGTCGGCGGCATGGGCTACGTCGTGTTCTCGCAGTTCGCTGAGCTCTCGACCGAGATCACGAAGTACACCTCTTCCATGCGCAACAAAGTGGCCGACCTTCGCATGGGCGACGATGCCGCCTTCAGCCGGCTCACGAAGACGGTCGACCGGGTGACCGAGCAGCTCGATGAGAACGCGGACGAGTTGCGCCGTGCGCAACCGGTACGCGTCATACCCGCGAGACTCTCGCCGGCTCAGCGTCTGCACAGTTATGTCGACGCGATCTTCGAGCCGATCACGAGCGCGGTCATCGTGTTGGTGCTCGTCGCGTTCATGCTTGGTCAGCGCGAGGATCTGCGCGATCGGCTCATTCGCCTCATCGGCGCCGAAAGCGTCACGTTGACGACCCGCTTGATGGATGAGGCCGCGCAGCGCGTCAGCCGTTTTCTCGTCGCACAGACACTGATCAACATCGCCTTCGGCGCGATCGTCACGCTCGGGCTCTATTGGATCGGCGTGCCGTACGCCGCGTTGTGGGGCGGCCTCACCGCGGTGCTGCGCTTCGTTCCTTACGTCGGTTCGATCATCTCGGCGCTGACGCCGGCGACGCTTGCGTTCGCGACCTTCCCCGGATGGTCGGAGACGCTGCAAACGCTAGCCCTGTTCATCACGCTCGATTTGATCGCCGCGTATTTCGTGGAGCCCGTCGTGCTCGGGCAGCGTACGGGCGTCTCCTCGTTCGCGCTGCTGATGTCGGCGCTGTTCTGGATCTGGGTATGGGGGCCGATCGGCCTCGTGCTCTCAACGCCGCTTACCGTCTGCATCGCGGTGCTCGGGCGTCACCTCCGATCGTTGCGCTTCCTGTCGATTATTTTCGCGGATGAGCCCGCGCTCATGCCGCACGTGCGCTTCTATCAGCGCCTGCTCGCACGCGATGAGGACGAAGCGAGCATCTTGGTGGAGCGCAAATCGGAGGAGCTGGGGCCCATCGGTGTGATCGATCAGGTACTGATGCCGACGCTGTTGCTCCTCATGCAGCATCGCTCGCAAGAAGAGATCACGACCGAGGATGCCGAGTTCGTTCTCGATAACGTAGCCGAGACCGTGCAGCTCATTACACCCGCAGCCGCCGTTCGAGCCGAGTCGATGCCGAGAATCGTCGGCCTCGCCGCACGTACGCAAGTCGATCAGCTCGCGCTCGAGATGTTGGCGGCGGCACTGCGGCCGGAATGCATGGAGATCGTGCCGGACGATTTGTCCGCGGAGCGCGCACTCAAGAGCGTGCTGGACAAGCCGCCCGCGCTCGTCTGCATCACTGCCTTGAGCGCGACGCGCGGCGCGGAAGTGCGCAACTATTGTCGCAAGATCCGTGCGCACGCGCCCGAGACGAAGATCGTGGTGTTGCGGCCAACGCTGTCCGAAGGCGACGGCACGCGCTCGATCGAGCGGCTGAAGGAAGCGGGCGCGCACTGCGTCGTCGGTACGACGCAAGCGGCGATCGAAGCGCTACGGGAGTTGCTTGGCCCTGAGCACGTGCCGGCAGCGGCGCCGCCGATCGCCGAAGCGACAGCGGTTTGAACGCGGAGGTCGGATCGCCCGACCTCAGGCCTCGGGCTCGGGGCGTGGGGCTCGGGGCTTGGGCCAGAAAGGCGCGCAGCGCGCGCTCTACCCACGGCCTACAGCCTACAGTCCGAGACGCGCGCTAGCGGCCGCATCTCGCCCGCCGATGGGCTCGATGGCCGCGAGCCATACGTGCGTCTCTTGCGGCTTGCCGGTTTCGAGCCACTTGAACACGACCGTGTGCCACAAAATGCGTTGCACGTACGCGCGCGTCTCGTTGTACGGGATGTTCTCGACCCAGATGTCGGGATCGAGGGTCGTCGTCGGCATCCAGCGTGCGGCGGCGTTCGGTCCGGCGTTGTAGCCGGCGAGTGCGACGAGCGTCTGGCCGTTGAAGCGATCGTGCAGCGAGCGCAAATAAGCGGCGCCCAATCGGACGTTCGTTGCCGGAACGAACAAGTCTTGCAGGCTGGGCGCCGGCTGCTTGAGGGCGCGCGCCGTGCGGCGGGCGGTCTCCGGCAAGAGCTGCAGCAAGCCGCGTGCGCCCGCCGAGGATACTGCATCGTGGCGATACAAGCTTTCCTGCCGCAAGACGCCATAGATGAGCTCGGGCGGCAGATTCGTTAGTTTCGCCGCTGCGCGCACTTCGCTATCGAACGGGCGCGGATACAGCAGCGTGTAATCGTTGAAGATGCGCTGCTGCGTTGCGGTCGCGACCGCTTGATCGTACCAACCCCAGCGTGCCGCGAGATGGATCGCCTGCCGCCGCGCGTCTTCGGAGAGTTTCTCGAGGCCGTGCGCCCACTCGATGTTCGCGTACGAACGAAGCGCGCTCAACAGCAATTCGCGAGCGCGTACGAGCTCCGGCAGCTCGCCGATCTGCGCGAGCTGCACCTTGTCGACCGGGAGCGTTTCGAGATGAGGGCTCAACGGTTGCTCGAGCCGCGCCGCCGCCATCATGGAATAGAAGTTGTCGTCGACGAGCACCGACTCGTAGAGCTGTCGTGCGAGCGCCATGTCGCGTGTTTGCTCCGCCGCTCGAGCTGCCCAATAACGCCAGCGCGCGGTCGTGCGCGTCGACTCGGACAAGGAGGCGATGGATTTGGCGACCAGCGCCCAGTCCTGCGCCCACAAGGCCGCCCGCGTTTGCCACTCGAGCGCATAGTCGTCGAGATCCGCCGGTTGCACGTGCGCGAAATACTCGAGCGCCTCGCGTCTGCGATCCCAAGCGAGGGGCATGGCAAGCGCCAACGCGTACGGACTCGCGTCCGCCGCGTTCAGCTTGCGCGCGCGGACGAGCGCGTCGTAGCGCGCGATCGCAGCGTCCCGATTCGTGCGCGCCAAGCGCGTCCAGCCGGCGAGCAACGCCTCCGGCATGACCGCGCGGCCGGGCTGAGCGATCAAGCCATCGATCGAGCGTTGAGGATTCTCGAGCAGCGCTGCCCATTGCTGGAACGGTGCTGCGCGCGCGGCGGGCAGTTGTGCCGCGATCTGGCGAGCGAAGCGAAAATTGTTCTCTTCGAGCGCGAGGCGCACACGCGCTTCGATGAGCTCCTCGCTCAGCTCGTTCTGCTCGCGCAACCAATCGAACGCGCGCTCGCACTGCGGCAAGCTTTTCGGCGTGAGCCAACGCGCGCGAATGTCCGCCGCAAGCCCCTCGGTGCGATTGAGCGCGATGCGCGCCGAAAAGCTGTGGCACTGCGCGGCTTCATCCGCGAGCTCGTGCCGATAGTGCTCGAGGTACGTCTGCCACAGCTCGCGTTTCGCGAGGCTGTGCAGCCAAGCACGACGCAAGTCGCGCCCGACGGGATCGCGGTCGTAGTACGTGATGAACGTTTGCGCGCGTTGGTCCGCCGGCGTCAGATCCGGCCCGGCATGCTCGAGTGCGGTGCGAATGCGCGCCGCCTGGAGGTACGGATACAGCGGATAGGCGCGCAACGCTTCGCTGTCCGGCTCGCGCGGCTGAGCGGCCCCGCCGGTCGCCTGCGCGTAAGCGCGCACGAACTGCGCCCGCGTGCGCTCGTAGACATCCTGCGCGGCAAACGCGCTCGCGGCGGCGAAGGAGAGGAATAGGGCGAGGACATAGCGGAGCGATCGATTCATCGGCAAGAGGGTAAAGGCAACGGTCCGTGATGGCTATCGGGCATTGAAGACGAAAGGCGACGGCTGACGAGCGGCGGAACTCCCTGTGCTCACCTAGCGTTCGTCCGGCAACGAGCGTTTA
>JAAYXG010000241.1 GCA_012516015.1 Lysobacteraceae bacterium
ACGCCGGGACGACAAGGTATTTAAGTCTCTCCACGTCCAAAGCGCACATTGTTCGCGATGATGTGATCCCCACCTTCGTCGCTCCGGCGGAGGCCGGAGTCCAGGCTTATGCGCGCATTGCGCGCCGCTTGTTGCCTGGATCCCGGCCTACGCCGGGACGACAACGTATATGTCGTACGTTGATTGAAGCTCACCACCACGCCGTGTACAGCGCGATCAAGATCACGATCACGCCGAGCGAGCCGACGTTGAATGCGGGGGTGGTGCGATAGGTGACCGAGCGTGTCTCGATGCGATTGGATGCGGCATCGGCCGGGCGATACAAGGACACGCCGATGCCGAGCACGAGCGCCAAGAGGAACACGACGCCCATGCGATCCAAGAACGGCAGCCCCGGCCAAAACACTTTGAAGAGGATCGACAGCACGAACGAGCCGACTGTTGCGGCGAGCGCGCCGGCTTCGTTCGCCTTCGGCCAGAACAAGCCGAGCAGGAAGATGACGACGATGCCCGGCGTGAAGAAGCCGGTGTACTCCTGAATGTATTGGAAGGCCTGATCGAAGCTGCCGAGGAGGGGGCGCGCCGTCACGATCGCGAGCACGATCGAAACGACGGCGGCGAGGCGCCCGACCCGGACGAGCTCGCCTTCGCCCTTCGGTTTGCCCATCTTGTTGTAGACATCGAGCGTGAAGATCGTGGCGACGGAATTGATCTTCGATGCCATGGAAGCAACGATCGCGGCGATCAGTGCCGCGAAGACGAGACCCGCGAGACCGGCGGGCAGCAACCGCATCATCGTGGGATACGCTTCGTCTGGTCGCGCGAGATCCGGGGCGAGCACGACGGCGGCGATGCCGGGCACGACGATGATGAGCGGCATCAAGAGTTTCAGGTACGCGGCGAACATCACGCCTTTTTGGGCTTCCGGGAGATCCTTCGCCGCGAGCGCGCGCTGAATAATGTATTGATTGAATCCCCAATAGCTCAGGTTCGCGATCCACAAACCGCCGAGCAGCACGGAGAGTCCCGGCAGATCCTTGTAGTACGGGTTGTCCTTCGTGAGGATCATGTGGAAGTGATCGGGTGCGCGCTCCACGAGCGTCTGAAAGCCGGCGACGATGCCTGCGCCGTCGCCGATCCGGGCGAGCGTCAGGCCTGAGATCAGCAGGCCGCCGAGCACGAGCAGCGTCACCTGCACGATGTCGGTCATCGCCACGGCGCGCAGGCCGCCGCGCAATTGATAGAGGAGGGCGAACGCGCCGAGCGCGACGAGGGCAACATCCTGATCGACCCCCGCGACCTGCGTGACCGCGATCGAGCCGAGCCACAGGATCGAGGTGAGATTCACGAAGATGTACAGCGCGAGCCAGAACACCGCCATCAGCGTGCGAATACGCGTGCCGTAGCGCTGCTCGAGAAACTGCGGCATCGTGTAGATCTCGTTCTTGAGGAAGATCGGCAAGAACCACTTGCCGACGATCACGAGTGTGAGCGCAGCCATCCACTCGTAGGAGGCGATCGCAAGGCCGAGCGCGTAGCCCGAGCCCGACATGCCGACGATCTGCTCGGCAGAAATGTTCGCGGCGATCAGCGATGCGCCGATGGCCCACCACGGCAGATTCTTGGAGGCAAGGAAGTAATCCGTCGAGTCCTTGCGCCGTCCTTCGCGGTCGCGCGAAACCCATTGAGCGAGCGTGAACAGTCCGATGGCGTACGCAATGACGATGACGATATCGAGTGTCGTTAGGTGCATGTTGTTGTCTACTTTGTTTCGCGCCTAGCTGAAATGATTTCTGGGGTGATCTCTGGGACTTATCGAGAGGTCGCTGCGTCATTCGCCGCGTTCGCGCGCCACGCGCGCACGAGCTTGTCGGCCGCTTCGCGTACAGCGCTTGCACTCGAGCCGGGACGGTAGAGCGAGCCGCCAACGCCGATGCCGCGTGCGCCCGCGCTCAACCATTCGCCGAGATTCGCTGCGCCGACACCGCCGACTGCCCATACGCCGCAAGCAGCGGGCAGTACTTCGCGCAGTGCTCGCAGATGAGCCGGTCCGGTGGAGCTCCCTGGAAAGAGCTTGAGTTCGCTCGCGCCGGCGGCGATCGCCGTAAAGGCTTCCGATGGCGTCATGATGCCGGGCAGCGCGTCCAGTCCGCGCTCGATCGCGCGTTCGATGACTGCGGGATGCGTGTTCGGCGAAACGATCAGCCGTCCTCCAGCCGCAGCGACTGCGTCGACGTCATCGACAGTCAAGACCGTGCCGGCGCCGATGAGCGCCTTCCCGTCGAAGGCCGCTGCCAAGCGCTCGATGCTCGCGAGGGGCTGCGGCGAGTTGAGCGGCACTTCGATGATGCGAATGCCTGCATCGAAGAGCGCTTGCGCGATCGCGATGACTTCGTCGGGCTGAACGCCGCGCAGGATCGCTACGATCGCGGGCGCGCCGGCGTCGAGTTGTGTGCTCAGGCTCAAGAGAATTCTCCTCGCACGCTTTCGTAGAGCTGCCGCAGGCCGGCGAGTGCACAAGCGCCGCCGTCGAAGCGACGCGAGCGAATGCCGCGTGCCGCGAGCGCGCGCTCGTACAACCCGGCGAGTTGCGCATCGGCGACGATGACGACGTCGCGGATCGACGCGTGTAACGCGCTCATCCCCGCGATCTCATCGCCGATCAACAAGCCCGATAGGAATCCGGACGCCCACGCGCGCGAGCGACCTCGAAGCAGTTGCGCCGTGCGTACTTCGAACAAAGCCGCAAGCAGACGTTCCGGCAGATGTTGCGAACGTTTGAGACCGGCGTCGAAACCGGCGTCGTGCTCGGCCGAGTCGGCGTTCTCGGCGCTGCCGGCTTTGAGCAGTATCGAGTGATCGTGTAGGAGCGCGAACAGCTCCCCGGTCAGTGCCGTATTGATGCGAGCAATCGCACCGTTTTCTATCCCGACCCACTTGCTGTGTGTGCCGGGCAGGACGAAGAGGTGCGAGCCCGCGCGCAGCGCGGGCTCGAGCTGCATCGCGCCGAAGATCTGCGTGTCCTCGCCGCGCATTACGTCAGGCGCGTGTTGGCGGCTCTCGTCCCGTAATCCTGCTGCGACAGCAACGGGCATGTCGTGCACCCGGGTCAGTCGTGCGGCTCGCGACCAGCGGTCGAAGTCGGCGGCCGTCGGCACGTAGTCGGTCTCGAGGAGACCCGTACGCGAGCCCGCCATGCCCGAGAGCACGACGTGCAGCGTCTCGGAAGCACTACGCCAGGGTGCGACGAGCGCAGCGAGCGTGTCTCCAGGCGGATTCGTCAACGCGCCGATGCCCGGACCCTCGCGCGTAGCCGCAACTTCGCCGCGCTCGATCAGCCAGAGTCTGAGGCGACTCGTTCCCCAATCGCCGAGCACGTGGCGCGCCAGCGGCTCGTTGACGTGACTCATGCGAAGGTCGACTGCTCAGAACTCGAAGGGCGCTGCTTCGATGCGGCGTCCGATCATGAACGCATCGGCGACGAGCTGCTGAGGAGAAACGTCGACATCGCTCGTGCCCGCGGCAATCAGCTCGTCGAAGCGCCGATACAGCCGCGGATACTCGCAGTCCTCGGCCGCAAGCTGCTCGACGCCGTCGATGAAAAGGCGACGCCCTCCCTCCCGCAAGAGCAGCGTGCCTTCGTTCGTCTCGACTTCGATGTCCCAGCTCTGCGGGCCGACTTGCAGGAAGTCCAGCTCGACGACGACGGGATCGTTCGCGCCATGCTGAAGCTCGAGCTCCGCGGCGATCGGCGCCTGACGGTTCGCCGGGAAATGCAACGTCGCCCTGCGCAGCATGAGGCGCTCGGGCAGGATAGACGTCAGAATCGAGAGCGCATTGATGCCGGGATCGAATACGCCGAGTCCGCCCGGCTCGAGGATCCAATCCTGACCCGGATGCCAGTGACGAATGTCCTCTTTCCAGGTCGTGCGCACGGATTTGATTGTGCGCCTCGCGAGCCAATCCCGTGCCGGGTCGACAGCCGCGGACTCGCGCGAATGCCATGTCGTGAAGAGCGTCAGGTTGCGCGCCCGCGCGCGTGCCGCGAGATCTTCGACCTCAGAGACCGTGGCGCCCGGCGGTTTCTCCAGCATGACGTGGAGTCCTGCATCGAGCGCCGCACGCGCCAGTGCGTGCCGTCCGACGGGCGGCGTGCACAGCGAGACGGCGTCGATCGGGAGACCCGCTTCCAGGAGCGAAGGAATGTCGCGGAACGCGCGCACGCCGTCGACTTGATGATTTCGGCTGACCGTCGCGGCGAGCTCGAACGCCGCATCCTTCTCCAAGGCCGGTATGTGCTGATCGCGCGCGATCTTACCGATGCCGACGAGCGCGATCCTGAGCGGCGCGCCCCTCGTGCGTTGCGTCGTTTCGCGCGCTGAGCGCGCGGGCTCCCCATTTGTCGCCATTTCTGTCATTCGAGCACTCGGTGGGAAATTTGTCTGACATATGTTCCTTATAAACTGATTACAGCTGTGGTATCAACGTCTTACGGCCTGCGATCGCGCGCGTTGCGGCCTGCATTTCGGCGACATGCTCTCGCCCGGCTGCTGTTGCAGGCATCACGCAGGCGGCGTCATGATTGCTGCCGCCTAGATAATTCAGCTCAGCGGGATTGGCGGACGCGAGCCAAGAAGTAAACGGTCGGTGCGCAATGCGCCGGCCTTTGGGTCAGGGAGCATGGATAGATGACGAGGCAATCCTCAGCGGGTGGCGCAAGTTCTCGAACTGATTCCTCGCAGGGAAAGACGATCGTCGTTTTCTCAGACGGGACGGGGAATAGCTCGGCGAAATTCTTCAAGACGAACGTCTGGCGCCTCTATCAGGCCATCGACGTCGGTGCGCCGAGCGATCCTGACACACCGGAGCAGCTCGTCTATTACGACGACGGCGTTGGCACGTCGAGCTTCAAACCGGTTGCATTGCTCGGCGGAGCGTTCGGCGTCGGTCTGAAACGCAACGTGCTCGATCTCTACCGCTTCATTTGTCGGCACTACGAAGACGGCGACAAGATCTACGGTTTCGGATTCTCGCGCGGCGCGTACACGATTCGCGTGCTCGTCGGATTGATCGCGATGCTGGGCGTCGTCAAGACCGACAACGAAACGTACTTGCGGCTCCTGTCCGAGGATGCGTATCGACGGTTCCGGCGCTGCTTTCGCTTGCTTGGCGATCGCCACATGGACGGCGGCGAGGAAGCGACGCAGCGCGGATTGACGGACATCTTCGTTACGCCGCTTCGCAATTGGCGCGATAGGCGAATCGCTCGTAGGCGCAAACGCGCCGGCCTTCCCGTTCTGCAGGATGGCGATCTTGTACCGGTCGATCGGATCCAGTTCATGGGTGTTTGGGACACCGTGGCGGCCTACGGCTCTCCCATCGCCGAGATCACCAAGGGGATCGATCGATGGATATGGCCGCTGTCCATGCCCGACTACAAGTTGTCCGAGAAGGTGCTGAATGCGCGGCATGCGTTGGCGCTCGACGACGAACGCGACACATTTCATCCGTTGCTATGGGATGAAGTGCACGAGGAGCGCCTCGTTCAAACCGGCATGGTGTCGGAGAACAGACTCAAGCAGGTTTGGTTCGCAGGTATGCACTCCGACGTCGGTGGAGGCTATTCCGACGACGCGCTCGCATACGTTTCCCTGACTTGGATGGCGGAGGAGGCCGTTCGCGCCGGCTTGCGGCTACGAGCCGACTCCCTAAAGGTGTTTCGGGAATCGGCCAACGCACTCGGTCCGATGCACGACAGTCGCGCCGGGCTCGGGTCTTACTATCGCTATCAGCCGAGGAAGCTCGCCGCGCGTATGGATCCGCCGGATTCATTGTCGCGGATCGTTCAGGATCCGGACATGAAGGGGAGAGGGCTGCTCAAATGCGTGCGCATCCACGAGAGCGTCCTCAAGAGAATTCGGGTCGGCACCGACGGTTACGCGCCGATCGTCTTGCCGCCCGCGTATGTCGTAGAAGGCAGCGCTCGACTCGAGCAACTGCCGAACGAGCGCAGCATTGCTCAGGAACGAGTATGGGATGGCGTGTGGCGGCGACGCCTACATTACTTCCTGAGTCTGGCGGTGACGTTGTGCTTGGTGCTCTACCCGTGGCTCGCGACCGCCTCATCCGCGTGCGTCGGGCCTCAGTGCATGATCGTTCCGGTGCTCGGCGCCATCCAAGCGATCTTGCCGACCCATTTCGAGCCTTGGCTCGAGAGCTTCGCTGCCCGACCCGGGCCTTTCCTCGCGCTGCTCGCCGTGCTGCTCACACTGTCGGCGTTGACGAAGTCCGTCGAGCATCGTTCGCGTGAGCTCATGCGTTCGCTCCTACGCGCGTCTGCGCGCAACGATTCGGCACAGCTAGAGGATGTGGCGACGCAGTCGACCCGTGTGCGGCGCATTAGATCGAGCCCGAGCTATCAGAGCTTCATGCGCGGCATCAAGTGGACGATTGGACCGATGATCGCCGCCGCGTCGCTCTATTTCGCTATGTTCGTGCTGCTCGGCATGCTCGTCGTCGCTGCAGTCGGCGGCGTGCACCGCATTCATATGCTCTACATGGAGCGAACGAACGGCTACTGTGCCGAGTATGCCTCGCAAGACGAACGGTTTTCGACTGATGCGCTTTGTTGGCGCTCCGGCGTTGAGGTCGAGAAAGGAGCGCGGTATCGGATTCGATTCCGCGTCGAGAAACCGTGGCGCGACGGGCATATCGCTGCTTCACCGCTCGGCTTCTCCTCCGAGAAATTGGATCCATGGCTTCGCTTGCCAGGATTCATGCTGCGCAGGGCGATGACGGAGCCATGGTTTCGACCGCTCGCGGCTGTGGAAGGAACGTCTCGATGGCGCGGCGCGACCCTCGTGCCGCTCGAGCTCACCGCGGCCGTCGTCAATCCAGATTTGTATATCGCAGAGTTCGTTGCGCCAGCCGACGGTGAGCTGACGATCGCAGTCAACGATGCGGTTTTCCTGTGGGGCGGAGATCCAGCCTTCTTCTATAGGTCGGAAAAAGGTCGAAACCTCGGAACGGCGCGCATAAAGGTGGAGAAGATCGACGGCGGTTCTGACGAGAACGACCGTGAGGCGCGTGCGCCGCCAGGTGCGCCCGCTTCATCGACGCTGTAGGTCGGAATTCATTACGACCTTTTTGTGGTCGGATTAAAATCCGACCTACACCGCTACTTCGATGTGCCCATGAGCACGTCACGATGCGCATCGAAGAGCGCCCGCACGCTGGTGGCCGGCCGGCCAGTGAGCTTGGCGAAATCGTCGCTCACGACGGCGAAAGAAGGGCCTCCGAATCCACGGCTCGCAGGCGCGCTCGGATCGGCAGTCGTCAATTCGATGGGCTTGCCGGCGACCGCGCTTGCGGCGGCGGCGATCTCGCGCGGACCGATGAGCTCCGGTCCGGTGATGTCATATACCTTGTTCTCGTGACTCGGGCTCGAGAGCGCGGCGGCGGCAGCGGCAGCGCAGTCTTCGCGTGTGACGTAACCGATGCGGACGTCGCTGTCCGATACGGCGACTTTCCCGTCGGCCAGCATCTTCGCTGCTTGCTGCACCAGACCGTTCGCGTAGATCGAGTTGCGCAGCATCGTCCAGGCCGCGCCGCTTTCTTTGATGATCTCCTCGGTTCGGAAATGATCGCTCGCAAGACCTGTCCGATCGCCCTTGCTGATCGCGACGAACGAGGTATAGACGATATGCTCGATGCCGGCGGCCACAGCGGCGTCGACGGCGCGCTTGTGCGCTTCGGGGCGGGGACCCGCGTCGAATCCAATGCTGATGAGCAGCATTTTCGTGCCGCCAGCGTAAGCGGCGGGCAGGGATTCGGGCTTGGTGAAATCGCCGAAGCGCGTCGATGCACCGAGTTTCTCGAATTCAGCGAGCTTCTCGGGCGTGCGGCTCACGAGGATCAGATCGCTCGCGGGCACGCCGCGGGCGAGCAGATCCCTTACGACGAGCTGACCGAGCTGGCCGGATGCACCTGAGATGACGATCTTGTCTCGCGGCTCGTCGCCCGCGGACGCGGCGCCACTGGTGCTGGCGATGAGCATCGATCCGAGTGCAACGAAGACACTCCATAGCGTGCGCAATGTCGGCTTTGTGATTCGCATGTTCGTTTGGCAGTGCTGTTGAGCTCGTGAACGATAGATGATGTTCTTCGGACGC
>JAAYXG010000242.1 GCA_012516015.1 Lysobacteraceae bacterium
GCCCAACCGCTCTCAGTAAGGTGGCGGTATGAAACGTACCCGCCCCCATCTCCATGTCGTACGGCTGCAGAACGACGCACCCCTGTCCCGCCCAATAAGTCTGCAAGGCGAATATGAGATCTTGAAAGGTTCGCGGAGGTTGGGCGGTTTTTCGAGCAGACATGCGGCTGGTTCGCGCGCGACGGCGGCCAAAGAGCGCGCGAGTATACCGCGCGGCGAGGTTTCGACCGAAGTCGCGGCAAAGACGGCTCTCGCACTATATGGGTGCACGAATCGCAGTCGCCTGCACTATACTGGTGCGATGAAAGCGACCCCATCGGGATCGGAACCGCGTAAATCCTAGATGTTGCGCCATCACGGTGCGCTGGCACACTTCCTGCACTTTCCCGGGCCAGACTCCCATACCCTTCGGCCCGCAGCGGCGAGCGGCCCGAGGCATTCAATATCGCCGCCTACCGGAGGAGACCTCATGACGACGCCCGCGGAAGTTCTCAGCACGATCAAGGAAAAAGAAGTCAAATTCGTGGATCTTCGCTTCACGGACACGCGCGGTAAGGAGCAGCACGTAACGATTCCCGCACATTCCATCGATCAAACGTTCTTCGATGACGGGAAGATGTTCGACGGCTCCTCGATCGCGGGTTGGAAGGGCATCAACGAGTCCGACATGGTCCTTCTGCCCGATGCCGAGACCGCCGTCATCGATCCGTTCTTCGAGGAGACGACGATCATCCTGCGCTGCGATGTGCTCGAGCCCTCCACGATGCAGGGATATGATCGCGACCCGCGCTCCATCGCAAAGCGAGCCGAGGCCTATCTCAAGTCAACAGGCATCGGCGACAAAGCGCTGTTCGGACCCGAGAACGAATTCTTCATCTTCGACAATGTGCGCTACGGCACGACGATGTCGGGCTCCTTCTTCGACATCGACTCCATGGAGGCCGCATGGAGCTCCGGCAAGACGTACGAGAACGGCAATAAAGCGCATCGCCCCGCCGTCAAGGGCGGCTACTTCCCGGTGCCCCCGGTCGACTCTTTTCAAGACATCCGCTCGGCGATGTGCCTCGCGCTCGAAGAGCTCGGCATGAAAGTCGAGGTTCACCATCACGAAGTCGCGACCGCGGGTCAGTGCGAAATCGGCGTGAACGCGAACACCCTCGTGCGCAAAGCCGACGAGGTCCAGCTCCTCAAGTACGCGGTTCATAACGTCGCACACGCTTACGGCAAGACCGCGACGTTCATGCCGAAACCGCTCGTCGGCGACAATGGCAACGGTATGCACGTCCACCAGTCGATCTCGAAGGACGGCAAGCCGCTCTTCGCCGGGGACAAGTACGCAGGGTTGTCCGATCTCGCGCTCTACTACATCGGCGGCATCATCAAGCACGCCAAGGCGATCAACGCTTTCACGAACTCGAGCACGAACAGCTACAAGCGCCTCGTGCCGGGGTTCGAAGCGCCGGTCATGTTGGCGTACTCGGCGCGTAATCGTTCGGCGTCGATTCGTATCCCGTGGGTCTCGAATCCGAAAGCTCGCCGCATCGAGGTGCGCTTCCCGGACTCGACCGCAAATCCCTACCTCGCCTTCTCGGCGATGCTCATGGCGGGTCTCGACGGTATTCAGAACAAGATCCACCCGGGCGATGCCGCGGACAAGGATCTCTACGATCTGCCGC
>JAAYXG010000243.1 GCA_012516015.1 Lysobacteraceae bacterium
GCCAAGCCGTGGTGATCTCGGCCCGCACGCGTTCCCAGATCATCCGCATCTCCGCCGCACTCGGCGACAGCCCTAGACGACTCAACAATAGCTGCGCGATGCGCTGCTGCTTGCGCAGGATCGTTCGGCGGGTCGACTCGATCGGGTGAGCCGTGAAAACGGGTTCGATCCACATCCTGAGCAATAGGCGCCGAACCTCCGCCAGATCGATTCCCTTCTCCTTGAGCTGCTCGATCGCTTCGCCAAGGCCGCCCGGCTGCTTGATGCCTTCGTTGAGGTATTGGCGGCGCCGGCGGATGCGGTGAACCTTTTCCGCGATGTTCACCATCTCGAACCACATCGAGAAGGCACGCACCAGATCGCGAGCCTCAGCCGGCGGTACGTCGCGGGTGCGTTGAACGAGCACTTGCGCGCCCTGAGCGTCTCCGTCACGACGGGCGATCGCGGCTTTGCGATCGACTTCGACCGCTGCGAACAGGGACTCGCCGCCCTGCTCGCGGATGACCTCGCCGACGAGCATGCCCAGCATGCGCACGTCTTCGCGCAACTCGGCATCTTTAGAAGGAAAGGCGATATCGGCGCGGGGCATGGCCAATGGGTTCCGGGGCTCGGGGCGTGGGGCTCGGGTCAGAATGCGTCAGCAAACCACGACCCCTGCGCGGCCAGGAGACGAATAGGCAATACGGAGGGCGCGGATGTTAGAAGCAAGAGACGTTTCTTGCCAGCAGCCCAGAGCCCAGCGCCCAGCGTTGCCTTCAAGCCACTGCTTGAATCGTCCTGACGTAGGCTGACTGCACGAGTTTTTCGATGGTTTTCTCGGCGCGCGGCGCGAGCAAGAGCCGAAGCATGGCGTCGTTCGACGTCCGCGCGGGATCATCGATCAGGATCTGTTCGATGAAGCGCGTCAGCCGGTGCTGAATCTCGTTGATAAAGCGCAGCTTGTTCGCATCGATCGCCTGCTCGCCGCTTGGAGCGTAGAAGTTGCGCGCCTCGAGCGTCAGCTCGTACATGAACCGCGCGAGAAAACGCGCCTGATCGAGCGGCGAAAGATCGGAAAAATGCTTGATCTCGGACTCGATGTTCATGGAGCCTCCCGCGGGCGAATCATCGCGGCATTCGGGCGCGCGACGCAAGCCCAGGAGGCAAACGGCCGCTGCGGGCGGACGGATGGTCGATCCAGGCCGTGCGCAGAGCGAGATGATGAGCTCTACGCGGGAAAGAAGTCGATCGGCTTCGTCACCGTGATCGTACCGACGTCCTTCGCCTCGAAGCGGAACATCTTGATTCGCGCCACCAGCTTGCGCTCGAGCTCAGGATCGTTGAGCTCGCTCGAAATGACTTCGCAACGCGTGATCGCGCCTTCCGGTGAAATCGTCAGCTCGAGCACCAGCTTGCCCTGCAGGTCCGGCTTGTCGCGAAGCGCTCGCGTGTAGATCGAATAGATCGCACCTTTGTTCCGATCGAACACGAGAGCAATCTCCTCCTCGCTGCGCGAAGCCTTGCCGCTGCCGCCACGCTGCACGTGATCGCCGCTCGCAAGACCGCTCGCCAAAGAGGAGGAAACTTGAGTCGTCTCGTGTCCGCTCAGCGACCCGGCGCCACCACCGTAGCCTCGGCTCAAGCTCGCGGTGTTGATGCCGCCACTGCCGGTACCGACTTTCGACGTGATCAGCGAGCGTTCGGCCCGCGTCGTGCCACTCGCGGTCCCGATCAAGTTCTTCGTCTGCCCGACCTTATCGACCACTGCGCTGTCGCGCAAAGCGGCGAGTTGATCCTGGAATGGAAGCAACCCGGCCTGCGACGCCTTCTGGCGGGCTTCCTGGGTCCGATCGACCGGACGAGGCTGCTCTTGCGGCTGCGGCACGGGACGCGCCTCAGGCAACGTCGGCACGGGATCGACCTTCGGCGGCGGAGGCGGAGGTGGCGGCGGCGTCACCTTGCGCTCGAGTACCAGCTTCGCAAAGCGCGGCGGAACGGTCTCGGTGTCCTGAGTCGCCTTTTCGGGTATCGGCAATAGCGGCATCAAAACGCAGAGCAGGAGCGTGATCCCGAAACAGATCGCGAACAGACGCCGTAGGCGCTGCTTCTCCTCATCCGTGACGTTCCACGGCAGATCGTAACTTCGATAGTACGCGCTCATCGTAGCCATGCCGAAACTCTCAGCCCGTCGTCGCGGCCGTTTGCGCGACTTCTTCTTGCTTCTGGATGACTGCCAACGACAGCTTGCCGTAGTCGGCTTCCGTGCAGGTCGCCATGACCTTCTTGAGCACTCGATACGGCAGCTCGCGATCGCCCAATATCGTGACCTCGCGGCTGGCGGCGTCTGCCGCGGCGACTTCGCGCAGCACTCTGTCCGATTGACGCTGCAGCGCCGCCTTCAGCGGCTCGATGATGTTGCCGTCGAGCGCCTCGACTTCCGCGAGTGTCGCGACCGGCGTGCCCTGCACCAACACGTGATCGTGGGAAATGTGCACGACGACCGTCTCGCGCGGTTTGTTCTCGGCGATCGACTCGGGCAGCGTGATGTCCTTGGGATCCTCGAGCGTCTGCACTTCCGCCGAGTTCACGAGCAGGAAGAAGACCAGAATCGTGAAGATGTCCATGAGCGAGACCAGATTCAGCCCTGCGCCGCGCCGCATACGTGCGTGATGCCGCTCCATGCGACGCGCTCGGTTCGACTTCTTCATGTCGGCGCGTCTCCCACTGAAATCTCGGGGAACAACTCGGCCTGCACGAATTCGCCGCCTTGCTGCGCCGGGAACGTGCGTACCGTGTCCATGACTTGGACGATGACGTCGTAGGACGTGTCGGGCTCGAGCAGGATCGTCGCGGCAACGACGTCAGGGAACTGGGCTTTGACTTGCTTCAGCTTCTCGCGCAAAGCGGCATAGTCATAGCCCTTCTCACCGACCGGGTATCGCCCGAGCACCCCGCTCCCGCGATCCGCAACTTCGATGGCGTTCTTGCGCACGACGACCTCGAGCTCGAATCCCTGCTGCTGATCCGGCGGCGGAGGTCCGCCGGAAGGCAGGTTGAGCTCGACGATCGACAAACGCGAGAAGACGGCGGTGATCAGCAAGAAGGGCACGAGCACGACCATCAGATTCATGAAGGCCGTGATCTGCATCTCCTCTTCTTGCGGCTTTCTCCGCCGCGAGCGGATCAGGCTCATGCAGCGGCCTCGGCGCGACGCTCGGTGAGCGTGTTCAGGAACTTGACCGACGCCATCTCCAGGCTATCGACGAGCTCCGTCGTCTTCGTCTGGATGAGCGTATGAACGAGCAGAAGCGGAATCGCGACGATCAGACCGAAGGCGGTCGTATTCATCGCGACCGAGATCGATGCCGACAGCAAATCCGCTTTCTCGGCCGGGTTCGCACTCGACACTGCCGTGAATGCCTGAATGAGGCCGATGATCGTGCCGAGCAGCCCCAGGAGCGTCGCGAGGTTCGCGAACGTAGACAGATAGTGCGTGCGCTTCTCGAGACGCGGCAGCACCTCCATCAGGCTCTCTTCCATTGCCTTCTCGACGTCATCACGACGGCGTGCGGATTCGAGTCGCGCGAGACCGTAGTTGAGGATCCGCGCCATCGCCGCCGAGGACTTCTGACACAACGCAACGGCGCCCCGGAAATTGCCCTGCTGCAGCAGCGGGACGACTTGACTCCACAACTGGCGGTTGCGCGTGCTCGCCACTGTCAGATAGACCCAACGCTCGATCGCGATCGCCACTCCCGCGGCGAACACGAGCGCAATGGGGTACATGAAAGCACCGCCCTTGACAAAGAACTCAACGATCGACGAGTACATGATTCCTCCGAAACCCGTTCACTCACGGACAGACATAATGCACTTCATTCCCGTGGCGGAGATGTCGACTGTGTCGCGTCTGCACCTTCGTTCACGGTCTCGAAGTACGTCACTTCTCGACGAAAAACGTCACGATCGACCGGCGTGAGCACTTCATCGAGCAAGGTATTGAAAGGCTGCGCTGGCAGGTCGCCGAGATCGGCCTTCTTCCACGGCACGATATAGAGAACCTTCGGCAGCTCGCGGTTGCCCGTCACGACGGTCGTGTCGAGCTCGAGACGATCGGCGGCGGCAGTACCACGAGTCGCTTGGCGAGGCGACTCGTTCACCGTTCGCGCTTCTCGTTCCGCCTCGTCTTGCGCCGGCGTCGCCGCCGGACTCGTGACAACTGCCGGGCCCTCGGCTGGCTCCGCGGCGTGTGCCGCAGTCGCCAGCACGAGCATCGCAAGCAAAGGTGTGGATGTCTTGGGCGTCATAGGCTTCAACCTCCGGCAGCCGGCGCCGCGTCGCTGCCGATTCGCTTGCGAAGCTCGCTCACCCACGTGCTCACGCGCGAATCAGCCGACGGATTGAGCTCGAGATAGCGCTCGTAAGCCTCGAGCGCCCGCTCGGGCTCTTGCAAGTAGAGATCGCACAGCACACCTAAATTCAGATAGGCGTTTGCGTACTGCGGATCGATCCGCACGGCCTGCTGATACGCTTGGTCCGCATCTTGGAATCGACCGAGCTTGCGATAGACGATGCCCAATTGATTGAAGGCGGCGGCATTCTGCGGATTACGCTCAGTGGCTTGCTTGAGCGTCTTCTCGGCCTCGTCGAGCTTGCCCGCTTTCGCGGCGATGATGCCGAGATTGACGAGCGGGCCGGAATAAGAAGGAAACTCGGATGCGAGCGCGCGAAAACCCTGCTCTGCCGCGGCAAGATCGCCTGCGTTCATATGCACGACTGCGGCGTCGAAGCGCTGCACCGCTTCGGGCGGCAACGCTTCTTGAAGACTCTCACCTGCGACTCGGCTCACTTCTGGAGCATCGCGCGAGCCCC
>JAAYXG010000244.1 GCA_012516015.1 Lysobacteraceae bacterium
GGATGCGCAGCTCGAGGCTGCCGCTCGGGAAATATTCCGTCACGATGTAACGGAAGTCCTCGCCATGACCCCAGTCGTAGACGTCGACGATGGCGGGATGCTTGATGCGCATCAGGAGCTCGCGCTCCCGCTCGAATCGTTATTCTTCGCCCGCGTCGGCCGTCGCAAGCGGTCCGGTTCGCAGGACCTTGACGGCTACGTCATGACCGAGCTCGAGCGAATGAGCGACGTGTATCTCGGACTTCGGCGAGCGTGCAATCGTGTGAATGAATCGGTAGCCCTCGATTCTTGGAAACGAGGAGGGTCGTTGACCGACGCCGCTCGTGCTTCTTCTTTCGTCTTTGTGACGCATCGTCTTTGACGCTTCTTTGGCTTCGCGCGCCCTTCGCCGCGATAGCGCTGTCATGCAGGCGGGCTCGCGTCGCCCGCGTAGCCCGTCGTCGAGGTCCGAGAAGAGCGTAAGTCGCCGCGCGCTTCCAGGGCCAGAGACTATGTCACGATTACTCGCGCTGCTCACGGCCACTCGCGCAATTTGCGCTTTTCTTGCGGCAATTTGGCTATGATAGGCGTAAGCAGGTCATGGCGGCGAGCGGATCGCCGCGCGTGATACGGGGGTCATCGTGGATTCGAAGTACTTCATCAACACCAATGAAGCGTTGGTGCGCGTGCAGGTTTGGGGTGAGCTTCGCGCCCATGACTTGATCAAACTCATGGGTCGGATCGGCTCGGATCCGAGACACCGTCCGGACATGGGTGCGGTCGTGGACCTGCGCGAGGCGCATGGGCATTGGGATTATTCCGAGATCCAGCGCTTACGAGACTACGTCGTCCGGATCGCCAACCCCCTTTGGCGGCGGCGCTGGGCGGCCGTCGTCGGTCCAGGCAACCTGGTTGCCGCTGCGCACGTGCTCATCGTGATCAGCGAGCCCGTGGCCGGAAGCATTCAAATGCAGCTCTTCGAGGATGCCCAGTCCGCGCTGCGCTGGGTTCAAGGCAGTCGAGTCGAACGCCACGCCGTCGCGAACGGCGCCCGCGAGGCCGGGTTCTCGCCCTGCTAGCCGAAAGCTCGAGCCGCCGCTAGCGCGGCCTACATCTTCCGTCGCCGGGGCGCCGTAGCCCTTTCTGAGAGTCTTTCTCTTCCGCCCGTGCCGGATCGCGGGCTATTTTCGTTAACCGCGGCAATACACTCGGGCGGTAGGGACCTGTATGCTTCAGGTTATGGAAAGTCTCTCCAAGCCATTGATCTATCTAGCTTCCGCCTCGCCGCGCCGCAGTGCGCTGCTCGCGCAGATCGGGGTCCGGCATGCGGTGCGACCCGTCGAGGTCGACGAGGCGATTGGGGCTGGGGAGTCGCCAGCGGATTACGTGGCCCGGCTTGCAGCGCACAAGGCGCAGACGTTGTGGTCGCGTCTCGCAGGCGACGAGCGATTGCCCGTGCTCGGTGCCGATACGTCCGTTGCGCTCGCCGACGAGATCATGGGTAAGCCGCGTGACGAGACGGATGCGGCGCGCATGCTCGAGCGCTTGTCGTCCCGCACGCATCAGGTCTACACCGCCGTGGCGTTGTGCAGCGAGCGCGGGTGCGCGACACAGCTCAGCGTCAGCGAGGTGTCGTTCCGCGCCCTCGAGCGAGAGGAGATTCGCGCCTACTGGCGCACGGGCGAGCCGCGGGACAAGGCCGGGGCCTATGCCGTGCAAGGTCTTGCGGCCCTCTTCATCGAACGCATCTCGGGAAGCTTTTCCGGGATCATGGGGCTGCCCCTTTTCGAGACTGGGGAGTTGCTGCGCTCGATCGGCTGGCGCTTCGAGAGCGCAGCAGGATGACGGCGGAGATCCTAGTCAATGTCAGCCCACGCGAGGTGCGAGCAGCCCTCGTCGAGAACGGCGTTCTTCAAGAGATTTTCTTGGAGCGGGCGAACCGGCGCGGGCTCATCAGCAACATTTACAAGGGCCGCGTTTCGCGCGTTCTGCCGGGTATGCAAGCGGCCTTCGTGGACATCGGGCTCGAGCGCACCGCATTCCTGCACGCCTCCGACATCGTGCATCCGGCAGTCGGCGAGAACGGGCAACCGGACCAGCCCGTCGATGACGGCCGTGCCGCCGACATTCAAGCTCTCGTCTCGGAGGGCGGCGAGATTCTGGTACAGGTCTTGAAAGACCCGCTCGGTACAAAGGGGGCGCGGCTGACGACGTTCATCACGCTTCCTTCGCGATATCTCGTCTACATGCCGAAGGGTCGGGGGATCGGCGTTTCGGCTCGGATCGAAGACGAAGGCGAACGACAGCGCCTGCGGGAGACCGCCGCTATGTTCGCGCGTTCCGACGAGCCGGGCGGCTATATCGTGCGCACTGCGGCGGAAGGCGCAACGCCCGATGCCTTGCGCGCCGACATGATGTTCTTACAGAAGCTGTGGACAGTTTTGAGCGCGAAGGCCGCCGAGACCCGGCCCGGCAACCTGGTCTACGAGGATCTTGCGCTGCCGCTGCGCGTGCTGCGCGACATCGTCTCGAGCGGCGTCGACAAGGTCAGCGTCGATCATCCAGAAACGTTTGAGCGTATGCGCGAATTCGCACGCACGTTCATGCCCGATCACACCGGTCGCATCGAGCTCTACCGCAGCGAGCGTCCGATCTTCGATTTGTACGGCGTCGAAGACGAGATCCAGCGTTCGCTGGATCGCAAGGTCGCACTCAAGTCGGGCGGTTACTTGATCTTCGATCAGACCGAATCGATGACGACGATCGACGTGAACACAGGGGCATACGTCGGCCACCGAACGCTCGAGGAGACGATCTTTCGGACGAATCTCGAAGCGGCGGTTGCGATCGCCCGGCAGTTGCGCCTGCGTAATCTCGGCGGAATCATCATCGTCGATTTCATCGACATGGAAGAGGACGAGCACCGCAAGCAGGTGCTGCAGGCGCTCGAGAAGTCGCTCGCCGCAGATCATGCTAAGAACCACATCTCGTCGGTGTCGCCGCTCGGTCTCGTCGAAATGACGCGCAAGCGCACACGCGAAAGCCTGGAACACATGCTGTGTTCTCCGTGTCCTACATGCGAGGGCCGCGGCTTCGTCAAGACGACGGAGACCGTGTGCTATGAGATCTTCCGCGAAATCCTGCGCCAGGCGCGGCAATTCGATTTCCAGGAGCTGATGGTGCTCGCGCACCAAGACGTGATCGAGAAGTTGCTCGACGAGGAGTCCGCCGCGCTCGCCGAGCTCGAAGTTCACACCGGCAAGCCGATCCGACTGCAAACCGAGGCCTTGTATCAGCAGGATCAATACGACGTGGTGTTGATGTGACAATCGGGACGTGGGCTCGGGGCCTGGGGTTTGGGCCGAAGAGAGCGCAATTGCGCATCTGTACCGACTCGAGCCCGAGGCCCCACGTCCCAGGCCGTTTTCGAATCGAACGAAAGTGAGTATCTCTGCCCAAAGTCCTCCGCCACACGTCTCGAACGCCGGCGACGGCTCGACGCCGCGGCGCGGCTGGCGTCGAGCGCTGAAATGGCTGCTCGTGAGTGTCGTCACGTTCGTTCTGCTCGTCGGTGCGCTCCTCGGTGCATTCGGCATCGTGGTCGGGCGCGTGCCCGAGTATCGGGTACAAGTGCAGGATTGGCTCGGCGCTCGCACCGGGCTCGTCGTGGAATTTCGAGCGCTGAGCGCACGTTTGCGGATGTTCGGGCCGGAGCTGGTGTTCGAAGACGCCGTCGTTCGCACACCCGATCGAACGCAGATCCTGGCGACTGCCGAACGAGGAAGTGTCGGGTTCGATATCTGGAGCTCCTTGCGCAACGGGCAGCTGAGCGCAGGCCGGTTCTCGCTGCGTTCGCCGGAGATCAGTCTCATCCGCACGCGCTCAGGACGTATCCAACTGCTCGGTCAGTCGGCTTTGCCCGAACGTGTCGGCACGAACCCGATTGCAATCGAGCAGCTGCCGACCGGGCGCTTTCGTGTGCGCGATGCGCTCGTCACGTTCAGAGACGAAGTGACGGGGCGCGGTCCCTGGTCGATGTCAGGGATCAGCTTCGAGCTCACGCGCGATTTGGGCTCCATTCGCCTCGAAGGGGAAGCATCGCTCCCGGAGGCGCTGGGTCGGCGGCTCGTCTTCACTGCGAACGCCGAAGGCGGTTTGCAGGCGCCCGAGGCGGTCGTCTCCAGTTTCTCGATCTCCGGGGACGGGCTCGACCTGGCGGGCTGGGCGGACGTATTCCCGGATGAGTGGCCTGCGCCGGAAACGGGACGCGGCTCCTTGGAGCTGCGCGGCTCGCTGAAGGGAGCCGCGCTCACGCACCTCGCGGCGAAAGTCGATTTCCGCGGCATCTCGACGGCGCTGCCGTTGTGGGCCACCCCTCTACCGAGCGCCGAGCCGATGCCGGACAACGAGCCGTTGCCGACCTCGGGCGAGGCGCTTGCGTTCGAGGAACCGACGGCGAGCGCGCCGACTCGTTCGCAGCGCGCAGAGCCGAGGGCGGAGATGGTGAGCTACGAGCGCGTCGCATTCGTCGCACGTGCGAATCGCCTGGACGATGAATGGCAGTTGACGTTGTCGGACCTGGACGTGTCTCGCTCGAGCCTGCCATGGCAGAGCAAACAGATCGAGGTGCGATGGACCCGCAACGATGACGCCGTTCGCGGGGCGATCGAAGCGGATCGAATCTCGCTCGACAACGTCTGGCCGCTGCTCGCCTATCTACCCGAAAGCGAGCGGCTCGCGCGGGTACGCGCGCTGCGTGCTCGCGGCACGGTGGAGAATCTGCAGGCGCGAATCGAGCGCACGAACGCGGATCCCGCGCTTGCCTACGCGCTCGAAGCGTCGCTCGTCGACATCGGCTTCGATCCGATAGAACGCGCGCCGGGGTTGGCCGGCATCAGCGGTACGCTACGCGCCGACGAATCGCAAGGAGAGCTCCAAGTGGCATCTCGTACCGCGGAGCTCCGCCTGCCGCGCATGTTTCGGGATGTGCTCTCGGCGGACACCGTCGACGGCACGCTCGTGTGGACCGTCGGCGAGTCGGCGGTCGAAGTGCGCAGCGACGAGCTGCGCCTCGAGGGCGACGACGGCCGGGTAGCGGGATCGCTCCACCTCACATTACCGCGCGACGGCTCGCTTCCCGTGCTCGCGGTGTCGGCTCGGGGCGAGAACCTGAAAGTATCCTCGACCGGCAAGTACGTCCCTGGTCACAAGCTGAGGCGCAAGACGCTTGCCTGGTTCGATCGCGCATTCGTTGACGGTCATATCAAGACAGCCACGTTCGAGATGAATGGCCCCATACGGCTGTTTCCGTATCGCAACGGCGAGGGAACGTTCGTCGCGACGGCGCAAGTCGAGAATGCCGCGCTTGCCTATCACGACGACTGGTTGCCGGCGACGGGCATCGACGCCGAGGTGACGTTCCGGAACGAAGGCATGGTCGTGCGCGCGAGTGAAGCGCACGTCGGCGGATTGTCGACGCGCAACGCCGTGGCGGAAATCAAGGATTTCAAGGACAAGGAGCTGAGCATCGTTGCCGTGGCGAGCGGCGATCTCGACGATGCATTCGATTTTCTGCGGGCGAGCCCGCTTGCCGCGACGACGTTCGGTGAGCAGCTCGCGCGCATGGAGGGGCAGGGCGCGTTGAGCGCGGACGTCAGGCTCTTCTTCCCGATCGGACGGATGGATGAACGCGACGTGCGTGTGAGCGCGCAAGTCGCGAACGCCCTCCTCAAGCACGCCGATATCGTCGACCCCGTGCGTGCGCTGAGCGGCACGCTCACCGTGCACAACACGCTCGTGACCCGAGCGGACCTCAAAGGTCAATGGCTCTCGGGCCCGCTCGATGTGTCCGTGCGGATGCAGAACGCGAGCTCCTCGGAGCTGGTCGCGCGCGGTCGCGCCCAATCCGCTTCGTTGCGATCGCTGCTCGACGTGCCGCCGCAGATCGCGATCGGCGGCGCCGCCGATTGGAAACTGACGACGCTGCTTACCGCTCGAGGCGACGAGATGCAGCCAAGCGAGCGTCGCTTCCATCTATTCGCGGACTTGGAGGATTTCGTGCTCGATTTGCCCGCGCCGCTCGGCAAGGATGCAGGCGAAGCGCGGACGCTCGAGATCGATTTGTCGTTGGAGGCACAGGATCGTGCGGTCGTTCGCGGTGCCCTCGGCGATGTGCGTGCGCTCTTGAGCTTGCGCCGCGACGACAGCGGGTGGGAGCTCGACCGCGGGGGTCTGCGCGCGGATGGGCAGCCGGCGTCGGTGCCGAGCCATCGCGGCTTGCGAATCGAAGGCAGCCTCGATCGCTTCGTCTTGGATGAATGGCTCGCGTTGAAAAGTGAACACAATGCGGCGAGCAAACCCCTGAGCCGTTATCTACAGGCCGCGAACGTCCGCATCGGATCCTTCGAGCTGTTCGGCTATCGGTGGTCCGACCTGCGGGGCATTCTGCAGGCGACGCCGACGGGGTGGCGCGTGGACGTCGACGGACCGGATGCGACCGGACAGATCTTCATCCCAGAATCGTTCAGCGGCTCGGTACCGTTGCGCGCGGCGATGGAACGGCTGGTGCTCGCCGAAGCGCCGCGTTCGAGCGAGTCCAAGGAAGAATCGGACGCGCCCACGGATCCTCGGACGTTGCCTGCGCTGGACTTGCACATCATGGATTTGCGCATGGACGGTCGTTCAATCGGCGCGCTCGATCTGACCGCGTCCCGCACGGCGTCGGGGCTCAATTTCGAACAGATGCGCGTTTCCGCCGGCTCGGCTCGCGCCGAGGGTCGAGGCGAGTGGCTCATGTCTGCGCAGGGACCTCGCTCGAGGCTCACGGCGACGCTCACGAGCTCCGACGTCTCCGCGACGCTGACGGCGCTCGATTACACGCCGTTCCTCGAAGCGCAGCATGGCGAGATCCGCGCGCAGCTCAGTTGGCCGGGCGGCTTCGACGACAACATCCTCGAACAAGCGTCGGGGACGATTTCCGTTCGCGCGGAGAACGGACAGATCGTCAATCTGCAGCCTGGTGCAGGACGCATGCTCGGCCTCTTCAGCGTTGCGGCGCTGCCGAGGCGCCTCGCACTCGATTTCAGCGATCTCACCGATAAAGGGCTCGCCTTCGATTCGATTCACGGCGATTTCGACCTACGCGAGGGTAATGCTTACACGTCGAATTTGCTGCTGCGAGGCCCTGCCGCGGAGATCGGAATCGCTGGGCGTACGGGCTTCGGAAGTCGCGATTACGATCAAACTGCGGTCGTAACGGGCAATCTGGGCGCGTCTCTCCCCGTCGCAGGGGCGCTCGCGGGCGGACCCGCTGTCGGTGCCGCGTTGCTGCTCTTCTCGCAAGTGTTCAAGGAACCTCTCAAGGGTATGACGCGCGGCTACTACCGCATTACGGGCCCGTGGGACAATCCAACGGTCGAGCGTGTCGATGCGTCCGCGGTGAAGGACGCGTCCGCTCGCGTAGGAGATCGTTTATGAGTCAAACCGTAGGCGCACCCAAAGTCGCCGCCATCCAAATGAATTCGCTCGCGAACGTGGAGGCGAATCTCGCTTCCGCTCGCAGCTTGCTCGAACAGGCACGGGCACGAGGAGTCAAGCTTGCTGCCTTGCCGGAAAATTTCCCCATCATGGGACGTCGAGAAGCCGACAAGCTCGAAGCCGCCGAGGCGCTCGGAGAAGGTCCGATTCAGGCATTCTTGAGTCGCTGCGCTCGCGACCTGGGAATGTGGATCATCGGCGGGACCGTGCCGATCCGCTCGGAAACTCGCCCAGGGAAAGTGGCTGCCGCCAGCCTCGTGTTCGATGATGCCGGCCGTTTTGTCGCTCGCTACGACAAGATCCACTTGTTCGACGTCAACTTACCGGATCGCGAGGAACGCTATCACGAGTCCGCCACGATCGCGGCGGGCAGCAAACCGGTCGTCGTGACGACGCCGTTCGGCCGCATCGGGCTTTCGGTCTGCTACGACGTGCGCTTCCCCGAGCTCTTTCGTCATCTGCTCGCGGAAGGCGCGCAGATCCTGTGTTTGCCGGCCGCGTTCACCGCTGCAACGGGCCGAGCGCACTGGGAAACCCTGATTCGAGCGCGAGCGATCGAGAACCTCTGCTACGTCATTGCGCCCGCGCAAAGCGGAATGCACGAGAGCGGCCGCGAAACCTGGGGCGATTCCATGATCGTCGACCCGTGGGGCCATGTTCTCGATCGTGTAAGAGAAGTTGGCGCAGGGCTTGCAGTGGCCGAAATCGACCTCACCTTGCAACAACAGGTGCGGGAGCGCTTCCCCTCCTTGAGCCATCGTCGTTTCCAAGTCACCGTCTGAGGCCGAACCTAGCCATACCATGTCAACGAACCCGAGTTCGATCCGTGAAATGCTCCACCTCGACCTGCCGAAGCAGGCGGGCGGTTCCGAAGCCCTCGACGTAGCGCGTCGATCCATTCTCCACCCTTCGGGCCTCGACGAAGATCGCATCGCGACCGTGCTCGGCGGCGTCATGGGGTATAGCGTCGATTACGCCGATCTTTACTTCGCGCTCACGCGCGAAGAATCGTGGTCGCTGGAAGACGGCATCGTCAAAGACGGCTCGCACAGCATCGAGCAAGGCGTCGGTGTGCGCGCGTTGTCCGGCGAGAAGACGGGTTTCGCCTACTCGGACGAAATCATCCTGCCGGCGCTCACCGAAGCCTCGAACGCAGCGCGTGCGATCGCGCGCAGCGGGTCGAACGCGTCGCTCCAGGCTTGGCGCGCCTCGGGCGGCCACCGGCTGTATTTGCCCATCGATCCGCTGGAAGGGTTGAGCGATGCGGATAAGGTCAGCCTGCTCGAGCGGATCGATGTCGAAGCGCGTCGCATGGATCCGCGTGTGACGCAGGTGATGGCGAGCCTCTCGGGCAGCCATGAAGTCGTACTGATCATGGCAAGCGACGGCACGCTGGCGGCGGACGTCCGTCCGCTCGTGCGCATGAATGTCTCCGTGATCGTCGAGCAGAATGGCCGTCGCGAGCAAGGCTACTGCGGCAGCGGCGGGCGCTACGGCTTTGGCCGATTCCTCGAGAACGATCGTTGGAAGGATCTCGTTGCGGAAGCCGTACGCAGCGCGGTCGTGAATCTCGAGGCGACCGCGGCACCGGCAGGGACGATGACCGTCGTGTTGGGGCCCGGTTGGCCGGGGATCCTGCTGCACGAGGCGATCGGTCATGGTTTGGAAGGCGATTTCAACCGCAAGGGAACGTCCGCCTTTAGCGGACGAATCGGCGAGCGCGTCGCGTCGGATCAGTGCACCGTCGTCGATGACGGCACGTTGGGCTCGCGTCGCGGATCGCTGAACGTCGACGATGAAGGCACGCCCACACAGTGTACGACTTTGATCGAGAACGGCGTGCTGCGCGGTTATCTGCAGGACAAGCTCAACGCACGTCTGATGGGCGCGCAGCCGACCGGCAACGGTCGTCGCGAATCATTTGCGCACATGACGTTGCCCCGCATGACGAACACGTACATGCTCGCCGGCAAGTACGATCCTCAGGAGATCATCGGCTCGGTGAAGA
>JAAYXG010000245.1 GCA_012516015.1 Lysobacteraceae bacterium
GAGCGCGGGATGCTCGATCGATGATTGATTCATGCACACTCAGCGAAGCCGAGGCGCGCTAAAATACGACGCGCGCTTAGCGGCAGGGAACGACTAGCTTGGGCCTCCAATATCGCTTGCAGTATCTCTTTGCGAATAATCGGTATTTTGCCGCACGCCAATAAGAAACGTACGATCATGCCGGAGCACGGCTCTTCTCCATAAGATCAACGCCGCGCGCGTCTTTATATATTTTTTGGTGCACGCATGAGCGAGAACAAACCCAAACGTCGCAGCCACGCTTGGTTCCTGCGCAACGATCGCGATGGTTTCATGCATCGCAGCTGGCTCAAGAATCAAGGCTATCCGCACGACCTGCTCGATGGCCGTCCGGTCATCGGGATCTGCAATACGTGGTCCGAGCTCACACCGTGCAATGGGCATTTCCGCGAGCTTGCGGAGTTCGTCAAGCGCGGCGTGTACGAGGCGGGCGGATTCCCGCTGGAATTTCCCGTCATGTCTCTAGGTGAAACGCAGCTGCGCCCCACGGCCATGCTGTTCCGTAACCTCGCCAGCATGGACGTCGAGGAGTCGATCCGCGGCAACCCGATCGATGGTGTCGTGCTGTTGATGGGGTGCGACAAGACGACCCCATCGCTTCTCATGGGTGCGGCAAGTTGCGACTTGCCGACGATCGGCTTGTCGGGCGGTGCGATGCTGAACGGCCGCTTCCGCGGCAAGGCGATCGGATCGGGCACCGGCGTGTGGGAGATGTCGGAGAAGGTGCGGGCGGGCGAGATGTCGATGGAAGAGTTCACCGCGGCCGAGTCGTGCATGCATCGCTCCCAAGGACATTGCATGACGATGGGTACCGCATCGACCATGGCCTGTATGGTGGAGTCGCTCGGGATGTCCTTGCCGGAAAACGCGGCGATCCCGGCACCCGATACGCGCCGCAAACGGCTCGCGCAGCTCACCGGTCGCCGCATCGTGCAGATGGTCCACGAGGATCTTCGCATGTCGAAAGTGCTGACGCGCAAGGCTTTCGAGAATGCGATCCGCACGAATGCCGCGATCGGCGGCTCGACGAACGCCGTGATTCACCTCCTCGCACTCGCAGGACGCATCGGCGTGCCGCTCACGCTGGAAGACTTCGATCGGCTGGCTTCGCACGTGTCCTGCCTCGTGAACTTGCAGCCTTCGGGCGAGTACCTGATGGAGGACTTCTACTACGCAGGCGGGCTGCCGGCGGTGCTGCGCGAGATCTCCTCGCTCCTTCATCTCGATGCGCTGACGGTGAACGGCAAGACGATGGGCGAGAACATCCAATCCGCCCCCTGCTATAACCGCGAAGTCATTCGCTCGCGCGACAACCCCTTCAAGCCCGAAGCCGGCATCGCCGTGCTGCACGGAAATCTCGCGCCCGATGGCGCCGTGATCAAACCTTCGGCAGCCTCGCCTCATTTGATGAAGCATCGCGGGCGCGCCGTCGTATTCGAGAACATCGAAGACTTCCATGCCCGCATCGACAGCGAAGATCTCGATGTCGACGAGAGCTGCGTGCTCGTGTTGAAGAACTGCGGCCCGAAGGGGTATCCGGGCATGCCCGAGGTCGGCAACATGCCGCTGCCGCCGAAGATCTTGAAGAAGGGCGTCACGGACATGGTGCGAATCTCGGATGCCCGCATGAGCGGCACCGCTTACGGCACCGTCGTGCTGCACGTATCGCCGGAAGCGGCGGCGGGCGGACCGCTTGCGCTCGTCAGAAACGGGGACATGATCGAGCTCGATGTCGCCGCGCGAAAGATTCATCTCGACGTGAGCGAGGAAGAGCTTCAGCAGCGCAAGCTCGAGTGGAAGCCACTGCCGAAACCGACACGCGGATGGTATCGACTGTACGTCGAGCACGTGCAGCAAGCGCACCAAGGCTGCGACCTCGACATTTTGGTCGGCGGCAGCGGTGCGGACGTCCCGCGCGACTCGCACTGAGTAGGTCACACGAGCCGCGCCCAGCGCGGCTCGTCTACGCGCAAGCGCCCTGCTGTCCGGGGAAAAATCACGGACGCAACGATTGACGCGA
>JAAYXG010000246.1 GCA_012516015.1 Lysobacteraceae bacterium
CGTCCCGGGCAACCATGACATCCCGCTTTTCAACGTCATCGCGCGTGTGTTCGCGCCGTACGGCAACTATATGCGAGCGTTCGGCCGCGATCTCGAGCCGGTGTTCGCATCGAGCGCGTATCTGATCGTCTGCGTCAACACGACGCGGCCGCGGCGACACAAGGACGGCGAGATTTCGCGAGCGCAAGTCGAGCGGGTGTGTGCCACATTGCAGCGCGCGTCTCACGAGCAGCTACGCATCGTCGTGACCCATCAACCCGTGCTCGTCATCCGGCCTCACGACGAGAAGAACCTCCTGCATGGACATGAAGCCGCCGTGCGTGCTTGGTCCGAAGCAGGCGCGGACATCGTGATGGGAGGACACATTCACCTGCCCTATGTGCGCTCGATCCGCGAGCGCTTCGACGATCTTCCGCGGAGGGTGTGGGCAGTCCAAGCAGGCACCGCTGTGTCGTGGCGTATCCGCGGCGAGATTCCCAACTCGGTCAACGTGCTGCGTCACCTACCGGGCGATTCCGTCTGTAGAACGGAGCGCTGGGACTTCGATGCGGGGAGCAACGCGTTTCGCCGTATCCACGTCGAATTGCTCGCACTGGATCGATAGGACTCCGCGGCACATCTCATGAAACAGAAAAAAACTCTCGCGGCGATCGCAAAGAACGAAAACTGAAGAGAGGCTGAATAGTTTGCCTTCGCCGCGTTCGCGAGGGATCGCGATCCGTTTCCGACACAGCCACGTCAACCTCGATGGGTCTCGCGCGTTGATGCTCCTGTACGTGACACGCGCGGCTTTCGGACAACGGTCGGAGCGACACTGCTCTTGCCCACGTCCCTAGCCCCGAGTCCCACGCTCTTTCTCGAGAGGTTGAAGGATATGAAGCTATCGAAAATCGCACTGATCGCCACGTTAATGGCGGCTTCCGCAAGCATCACGACCGCTTACGGCCAAGAGCAGGCACGCGATTATCGCGGCAAGCATGCGCATCGAATGCACATGGCCCATTACGGCGAGGCGCCGCTTGCGCGAATCGTACAGAAGCTCGACCTTACGGACGAACAGCGCCAGAGCTTGCGGGCATTGCTCGAATCCTCGAAGGCACAGCGTCAGAACCTGCACGAGCAGCAGCGCGCGAATGCGAGCGCGGCACTCACGACGCTGCCCGACGATCCCGGCTACTTCGCGATGATCGAGAAGCGCAAGCAGCTCGCGGCCGAATCGATTCAGCAGCGCAGCGACCTGAACGTTCAGATCTATGCGTTGCTGACGCCGGAGCAGAAGGCACAGGTGCCGGCGCTGATCGAAGAGATGAAGTCGAAAGCGGGCGATCGGCGCAACATCATGCGCAAGCGCCGGTTCGCTCAGTGAGGAGCTCGATCGCGAGCGCGCAAGCTCCATCGATCGCAAAAGGAAGCCCCGCGGCGGTGCCGCGGGGCTTTTGTCATCTTACCGGTAGAGCTTTCGCTCGAAGCGCCCTAGCTCACCCTCCTGCGGGAACGCAGATTTCACCTGTCGCACCGGTCGCCGCCACGATCGGGTCGAGTAAAGGCGCGAGCACACTATAGTCGGCGTTCCAATCGGACTCTCCCAAGACACGAGCGCCATCCACAGCCGGCGCTGGCGGCCCGATTCTCGAGACCACCAAGTCGAGGCTCGGAATGACGACGATGAGGCTGTCGTACTGACCCCACGCCCAGTACGCGTCGGACGGCACATTTTGCAGCTGGCAGGTCGCGTTCGTCCACCAAAGCACCCCGTAATTAGTCGTCGCGCCGGGGAAATTCGTCTCATCCGCGAGTACCGCAGCCGCGATCTCGGGCGGGGGCGTCTTGGAAATCTCGATGAACGACTCGGGCAGCACTTGGCCCGTCGACCACATGCCGTTGCGCAGATAGAGCAGGCCGACGCGCGCCATCGCGTTCGCATTGATGCTTATCCCCGAGGAGAGCTCCCGCGTCGCAATGCCATTCAACTCCGGTGGGCGCGAGACGTTCGTACGCCACTCGACGTCGTCGGTACCGCTCGGCACGTTGACGCCGAGCACGGTCCATACGCGAGCAGTCAGCACATCCCGCAGATCCTGGGCGAACACGGTCGTCAGAATATCGGCCAGCCAATTCAATGCGCCGTCCGAGTACGACCATGTCGTGCCCGGCACATACAGGAGTTGCGGATCGGTTCGCTCCTTCTCGAATCCGGCGGTATGCGTCGCCAATTGCAAGATCGTGATCGTGCCGAGCTGCGCGGGATCGTTGGTCGCGGGAGGTTGACCGAAGGTCGGCAGCCTCGTAGTAGCGAGATCCTCGAGCGCGAGCAAGCCGTCGTTCAGTGCGAAGCCGAGCGCCATGCCGCCGATCGACTTCGTCGCCGACTGCGACGGGAACTTCGTGTCGATGTTCACCGGCGAGTCGTTGGGCCCGAACGTACCCGTTCCCCACGAGTGCACGAGACGACCGCCCTTCACGACCATGCCGGCGCCGCCCGCGGTCATCGCATACTGTGCCGCTTGATCCAGCAACGCCGCATCCATCTCGACTTCGGCCGGCATGACGCGAATCCAGCCTCGGTCCGTGACGCTCTCGTCAGTATCGGGCTCAGGCCAATACAACTCCGCAGGCGCGGCAGGCTGTACGATGACAGTGAGCGCATCGCTGCCGGTCGTCTGGCCGTCATTCGCGGTGAGCGTCAACGTATACGTCCCCTCTCCCGGAAACGTCGCCGTGGTCGCGGCAGCCGCGGCGTCGGCAAACGTCACACCGGCCGGCTCGCTCGTCCATGCGAAAACGAGTGCATCGTTCTCCGCGTCTGTCGCGGAGCCCGACAGTTGCACTTCCGTCGTTGGCAACTGAATCGTTTGATCCTCGCCCGCTTCGACGATTGGCGCCGTATTCGCGGGCGGAGGCGGAGGTGGAGGCGCCGGAGCCGCCTCGACAGTTACGAGCACGGTGTCGGTCCCGCTCGCCTCGCCGTCGCTCACTGTCAATGTAAACGTATACGCACCGGCGGCAGCAAACGTCGCGGTCGTCTGCGCCGCGGCCGCATCGGCGATCGTCACACCATCGGTCGGACTGACGGTCCACGCATAGGTCAACGTCGATCCCGCGGCATCGTCCGCAGAACCGCTGAGTGTGACGGTATCCGTCGGAAGTTGAATCGTTTGATCTTCGCCGGCCGTGACTCGAGGTGCTTCATTGGGCGGAGTCGTTGGAGGATTGGCAGGAGGATTCGCCGGCGCGGGATTGCCGCCACCACCACCGCCTCCGC
>JAAYXG010000247.1 GCA_012516015.1 Lysobacteraceae bacterium
ACATACCGGTCGTCGCGGTCTTCCTCTCCGGCCGGCCGATGTGGGTCAACCCGGAAATCAATGCCTCCGATGCGTTCGTCGCGGCGTGGCTGCCGGGCTCCGAAGGGGCCGGCATCGCCGATGTGCTGATCGCAAAACCCGACGGTTCGATCAATCACGATTTCAAGGGCAAGCTGGCCTTCTCTTGGCCGAGCACGCCGACGCAGACGAAGGCAACGCCCGGCTCTCAACCGTTCCTGTTCCCGTACGGCTTCGGGCTCACCTATAGCGACGACGGGGAACTCTCCGCGCTACCCGAGGACGTGAGCTCGCAAGACGAGAGCGCGACCTCTTCACGCGTGTACTTCGCCCAGGGTCGACCGGGCGCGGGCTGGTCGCTGGTCGCGGGCGCGGCGGGCGATCGCACGCGGCTCGAGAACGCCGTCGGCAGCGCCGCTTCGATCACCGTGACCGCGATCGACCGCGCTGCTCAAGAGGACGCCCGGCTCGCGAAGTGGTCCGGCGCAGGCCCCGCAACGCTCGCGCTGCAAGGCGCCACGCCGATCGATCTGCAGCGCGAGGCGAACGGGCAGCTTTCTCTCGCATTCGACTATCGAGTCGATGCGCGGCCGAGCGCCGAGGTCGTGCTCGCGATCGAGTGCGGCGAGAACTGCTCGGGCACGCTCGCGCTCGAAGAGCAGCTGCGCAAGGCGCCGCAAGGGCAGTGGCAGCCGCTCAAAGTGATGCTGCAATGTTTCCAGAAGACGGGCGCGGACATGCGCAGCGTTACCGCGCCGTTCGCGCTGACGACCGCGGGCACGCTCGAGCTCGGGATCGCGAACGTCCGGCTGGAGACCGGGGTCTCCGACGCGATCGGGTGCGAGTAGACCGTTCATCCGACCGGGATCCGCGCTCAGGGTCCCGGTCGGATTGCTGCAATTTGGGAGGAGCCGGTCACATTTAGTTAAGCCGAGCGACAACTTAAGCGGCCGCGAGCATTTTCCTGTATGTTGAAGCGCAACGTCGGGAGCTGCGGACCGCCGCGAGACGGTCTCGTTGGACGAAAAGGAAAGATCGTGCGCGTGCTACGCGAACGATCGCTTCCTACGGCTTCCGACAGCGGAAGATTGCCCGATGACGAAGCCACCGAATCGCAGAGCCAAGATTAACGACGTCGCCCTCGCGGCGGGCGTTGCCATCAAGACGGTTTCACGCGTGCTCAACAACGAGCCCAACGTGCGTGAAGAAACGCGGACACGCGTCCTCGAGATCGTCAAGAAACTGAACTACCACCCGAGCCTATCCGCTCGCAGTCTCGCGGGCCGGCGCTCCTATCTCATCGGGCTCATCTACGAGAACCCGAGCGCGAACTACATCGTCGACGTGCTGCACGGCGCTCGCGCGCGGTGCCGCGAAGGCCGCTTTCAGCTCTTGAGCCATCAGGTCATCGGCCGAAGCGACGAGCTGGAGCGCGATGTGCTCGGGCTCGTCGATCAGACACACCTGGATGGCCTCATCGTCACGGCGCCGCTGAGCGAATCGGTCGAGCTCATCAAGACGCTCGATCGACGCGCCATCCCGTTCGTGCGCATCGCACCCAACGAGTTCGAGCACGAGTCGCCGTACGCCGACATGGATGACGAGGGCGCGGCCCGCGAGATGACGGAGTACTTGATCGGGCTCGGTCATCGGCGCATCGGATTCATCATCGGTCACCCGGATCACATTGCGAGCAGTCAGCGTTTGCGCGGCTTCAAGGCCGCAATGGCGGCGCACGGGCTCGAAATCGAGCAGGAGCTCGTGAAGCAGGGCTACTTCGTGTTCGAGTCCGGGCTCGAAGCCGCCCGGGAGCTGCTCTCTACCTCAGCGCCGCCCACGGCGATTTTCGCGAGCAACGACGACATGGCCGCCGGCGTTCTGATGGCGGCGCACGAGTTGGACATCGATGTCCCCGCCGATTTGTCGGTCGCGGGTTTCGACGACACGTACATCGCGCGTACCGTATGGCCGCGCCTCACGACGGTGCACCAGCCGACTTACGACCTCGCGTACACCGCGACGAACCTGCTGCTGGAAATGCTCGAAACGGGCGAGATCCCCAAACCGGCGCGGCTCGCACACCGTCTCGTGTGCCGCGAATCGACGGCACCGGCGCGCTCTGCGAAGAGCACGGCGAGACCGAAGATCGAATCCGTCGCGAATCAGGGCTGACGAGAACCCGAGAGAAGAGACTCTCGCCAACACGCGAAGCTCGCTCAGGTAAGAACTAGAAGCCTCTTCTTTTTCTGACCTTTGCGGGCTTGGCGGGACTCATTTTTGGAGCAACGATGTTGCGCTGGATACCACTGCTCGTTCTTGGGTTCTGCCTAAGCGCATGCACCGAGCCGACCGATGCGCCGGCGGTAAGCACGCCCGCCCAAACCGATTCGGATTCGCCGCACGGAGATCCGATCGAGGCTGCGTTGTCGCACGCCGAGCGACTCGCGGGCGACGCGGCGGAGGATGAGTGGCGCAAGCCGGCCGAGGTCTTGCGATTGCTGGACGCTCGCCCCGGAATGAAAGTCATCGATTACTTTGCCGGCGGCGGCTATTACACGGAGCTCTTGTCCCGAATCGTCGGCCCGCAAGGACAAGTGATCGCATACAACAATCCGCCCTATCAGAAATTCGCCGGCGAGAAGCCCGAGGAGCGCTATGGCGACGAGCGGCTGCCGAACGTCGCGCAGCTGACGATCGCGCCCGAAGACCTGCCGCTCGAACCGGAAAGTCTCGACGCCGCGCTCTTCGTGAACTCGTATCACGACCTTCATTGGCGCTCGAAGGATGGCTCCTGGCCCGACACCGATCCTGAAGGGGCGCTCGCAAAGCTCGCCGAAGCGATGAAACCCGGCGCAACCGTCGTTGTCGTCGATCACGTAGCCCAAGCCGAGAGCGATCCGGCGGTGTCAGTCGATGCGCTTCATCGCATCGATCCGGACGTCATCAAACGAGACTTTGCAGCCGCCGGCTTCGAGCTCGTCACCGAGAGCACCGCGCTTCGCAACAGCGAAGACGATCACACGCTTCTCGTGTTCGATCCGAAGATCAGACATCAGACGGATAGAGTGATCCTCAAGTTCGTGAAGCGCTAACGCGCTTCACGAAGGTGTGACGTGTAAGGTGGGTGCGGCGCGAAGCGCTCAGCGCCTTACACTTCACACGTTACACACTACACATTCTCACTCCTCCTCCACCTTCTTGAACGCATTCATCAGCTCTTGCTGCTTTCTCGGCGGTACGGGATCGTAGTGACTGAGCTCCATCGTGTAGGCCCCTTCCCCGCCGGTGAGCGATTTCAGCCTCGCTTGATAATCGGCCAGCTCCGCGAGCGGGACGAGCGCGGTGATTCGCGTGCGATGGCCTGCGAGCGCTTGACTGCCCGCGACGCGGCCGCGGCGTGTCGCGAGATCGCCGGTGATATCGCCGGTCGATGAGCTCGGCGCGGTCACTTCGATCCTCACGATCGGCTCGATCACGATCGGCGCCGCATCCCGAACGGCATTCTGAAAGGCGCGGCGCGCGGCGGCGA
>JAAYXG010000248.1 GCA_012516015.1 Lysobacteraceae bacterium
GCCTGGACTCCGGCCTCCGCCGGAGCGACGAGGGTGGGGATCACATCATCACGAACAACCGTGCGCTTTGAGTTTGGCGAGCCTCAAACACCTTGTCGTCCCGGCGTAGGCCGGGATCCGGGCAAAGAGGCGGCGCGCCATGCGCGCATGGCCTGGACTCCGGCCTCCGCCGGAGCGACGAAGGTCGGTGGTACATCATCGCGAACAACCGTGCGCTTTGAATTAGGCGAGATTCAAATCCATTGTCGTCCCGGCGTAGGCCGGGATCCAGGCCGAAAAGCGGCTCGGGTAGGCGTGCGAATGTCTGGACTCCGGCCTCCGCCGGGGCGACGAAGATAGGTATCGCACTTCCTCGGACAGTAGTGAGCGTGGGCCGCAGTGCCTGGGCTATGTCAGGAGGTCTTCGTCCACGCGAGGCAGCCGAGCACAGCCGGCGATCGCGTGACGAGCAGCGCACCGTGCTCGTACAGCCTCTTTCTCCGCGCGCCCTCGCCGATGGAGAGGACCCAGATGGCGGCGCTGCGATCCGCCCACATGATGCTCCCCGAGACGGCATCGAGTCCGTCCAGCAGACGCGAAGCATCGGAAGGCCGAACGACGACGAGCACTTGTCCGTTGTCGCTCGACGGAATCGCTGCGATCGGTCCTGCGATGAGCACGGCGAGAACGAGAGAGGCGGCTGCGGCATATCCGGCGCGCGCGATGCGCAGGTTGTGAGATCGACCGAGGAGCAGGCCCGCGACGATCGGCACGATGCCGAACACCACGAACCAAAGCAGATCCCATGCGAGCGGATTGGGCGAATCCATCTTGATACGATGAATGCCCAACAGCCAATGCGATACGACGGCATCGAGAACATGCCACGCGCCGAACCCGATCAGCACGCGGCTCATGAGCTTCCTTCCGGCCAGCAGGTCAGGCGATTCGCGCCCGCGCCATAGCGACCACAATCCGCCGAGCGCGATCGCATACATGAGGACGTGAAAGAGGCCGTCCGCGAGGATTTGCACGCGCATATCTCTAAACGGCTCCGCCTGTACTCCGAGCAGCAAGTGGTGCCACTGCAGCACTTGATGCAGCAAAATACCGTCGAAGAATCCGCTGAGCGCAAAGCCGAGCAAATACCCGGCCCATGCGCCTTTGCGAGTGAGCTCTTCACGCTGTTCACGCCACTTACGCTCGAGCCACAACATCATCCTGCCTACCGGTTTTCGAAGCAAAGGAACATCCTGGGCGATCAGCATGAGTCCGATCGGCAGGAGCTCGAGTCCGATGACCGGCAGGAACCAGAAGAAGCTCGCCACGATGAAGAGGATGCCGAGCGGGATTCGTACTTTGCGCGATTGCGGATCGCGCAGCCAGCGAATGGCGCGCGTCACGCGGTCGGGCGTTTGTCGCTCCAGCTCGTCGAACGCTTCATCGAGCAGCTTGGCGTCGGTCGGATTCGATCGACTGCTCATCGCGAGAGCTATCTATTGCGGACCATCTGGACGCAGCTCAGCGGCCGAGTCGGTACGGATTCAATGAGCCGAGACTCACGAAGTTCCGCAGCGCACGCTCATCAGGTAGGTGGTAGGCTTGCTCCGCCTTCCGCGATGTCAGCTATTCGTCGACAGTTGGCTTGGTGACGTCAAAACGTATCGACGATTTTTCTGATCTCTTCGGGCGATCTCTCGCCAGCGAGCGGCGTGCCGGGCATCAGATACTTGCCCATCTCGAGCCCGCCGATCAGCACCGGCTCATAGCCGATCTCGCGGATGAGTCGGGACGCGACTTTGATCGCCTCCAAGTCGTCGCCCGCGATCGGCATTCCGATCTTGCCCGGCTCCTCGTGTGCGGCGCCCATGCGTGCCGCGCCGATCGCGTTGAACGCGCGCACGATGCGTGCGCCCGGGAGCAGCTTCGCGGACATGAGTCCCGCGCCGATCTCTCTCGCCCGAGTGGCGATCTCGCCGTCGCGTCCGGGGAAGGGGTTGCACGCGTCGATCACGATCTTGCCGTCGATCGCATCGCCGAGACTCTTGCCGAGCTCCGGCAATGCTCGATAGGGCACGGCAAACAAGAGCACCTCGCCGAACCGCGCTGCCTCGAGCGGTGTGCCTGCGCGCGCATTGCCGCCGAGCTTCTGTGCGAGCGCCTTATCGTGCTCGAGCGTCCGCGACGAGAACATCACTTCATGACCGCGCTTGACCCAGACAGCGCCGATCGCGCTGCCCACGTTGCCCGATCCGATGACGCCGATTTTCATCTTTTCCGCACCTTCGGCACGAACGCCGGACGGCAGGATGCTCACGGCGGCCGCGGCACCGGCCGCTTTCAGGAAGGTGCGACGCTGAAGGGTCATAGTGTGCTCCGGCGAGTTGGAGTCGGGAGCGACAGTATGTCGC
>JAAYXG010000249.1 GCA_012516015.1 Lysobacteraceae bacterium
ACCTCGGATCCCGATGCACCACTAACGTGTGCCCACGACGGTGCGGTCGAGATGGGTCGCGGCGATGGCCAAACCGAGCGCTGGTCGGCAATGCCGATGACTGCGACCGATACGACATTCTCGAGCGTGCAAACGCAGCTCGTAGGAAGACTGATCGAACCCGCGGGTGGATCGGATCGCGAACGGCCACTCGTCGTCATGGTGCATGGATCGGAGCGCACGTCGGCGCTCGATTCTCCGTATGCCTACGCGCTCGCCGCTCAGGGCATCACCGTATTCGTGTATGACAAGCGCGGCACTGGCGGATCCGAAGGCGAGTACACGCAGAACTTCGAGCTGCTCGCGGCCGATGCGGCGTCCGCGCTCGCTCATGGGCGCACGATGGCACGCGGCCGCTTCGGTCGTGCCGGCTTCTTCGGCGGCAGCCAAGGAGGCTGGGTCGCGCCGCTCGCAGCAACACGGTCCGAAGCGGACTTCGTCGCGGTCGGTTTCGGGCTCGTCGCCTCGCCGATCGAAGAGGATCGCGAACAGATGTTCTCCGAGGCGCGCGCCTTGGGACTTGGCGATGAGGCGATCGAGCTGTTGACGCGCTTATCGAACGCGACCGCGAAGCTCGTGCTCACCGACTTCGAAGAGGGCTATGACGAGCTCGCCAAAGTGCGCCGAGCGCTGGCAACGCATTCCTGGTCGCAACACATTCGCGGCGAGTACAGCGGCGACATGCTGCGCATGAGCGAAGACGAGCTGCGTCGACTTGGGCGGCCACGATTCGACAATGTCGAGCTCATCTGGGACTACGACTCGATCGCCGTTCTCGAACGCCTCGAAGCACCGCTGCTATGGGTGCTCGCCGAAGACGATCGAGAAGCGCCGATCGACACGACGCGCTCCGCGCTCATGGGACTGATCAGGAAGGGCAAACCGTTCGACGTCTACGTCTTCCCCGACACGGATCACGGCATGATGGAGTACGCCACGAACGCCGACGGCTCGCGCAAGTACACGCGCATCACCGAAGGCTACCTTCGACTGCTCGGCGATTGGATCAAGGGCGAGAGCGCCGCCGCGTACGGACGCGGACGGAGGCTCGGCGGCGAATGAGCGGACAAACGCACGGCGTCGCATCGCACTCACCTCGTTCGCGCGGGTTCGAGAAGAACCGGGGCGGCACTCTAGCGCGCGGGAATGCAGCGAACGATAGGACTTCGGGGCTATTGGAGCGTTCGCTCTACGGCCGCACGACCCGTGCGACCGCCACGCCGCCGAGCGTCGCCACGACGATTGGGAGCACGTGACCGAACAGCAGATGCGGCTGTTCGCCGGACGGGCAAAACAAGAGCACGGCGAGGCCGGCCCATGCGCCGGCGGCCGCGCCCAGCGCGGCGCCACGCAGGTGCGGTGCAGTTGGAATGGCGCGGCGCAACGCGAGTGCGAAGATTGCGAGGGCGCCGCTCGCGACGAGTATCGCAATCGCGAAGCACCGCGCGCCCCACACGGAGATGCCCGGCCACGACGCCATCGCATGCGTATGCAGCGGCATCGGCAGGATCAGCGCCGCATAGAAGGGCGCGATG
>JAAYXG010000250.1 GCA_012516015.1 Lysobacteraceae bacterium
CGCCGGGATACGGCAAAGACTCCGTCTGCTTTGACTCTGGATCCCGGCCTGCGCCGGGATACGGCAAAGACTCCGTCTTTGCCTAATTGCTGGGGAGGTTCTTGCGGCGGTCGCGCGCGTCCTTGATGAAACGCCGCCAGACGTCATAGGCATCCCATGCGCCCGTGCCTTCGATTCCCTTCGCCTCTGCAGCCGGTTCGGTCGCCTCATTGATTTCGTCGGCATTCGCTGCCGCATTCGTCTCGAGCAATGGACGCTTTATCGGTCTTGTTGCACTGGTCATAAGATCGTTGGACATAGCGTCACCGGAAGAGCCGGGTCGCTGGTCGGGAGTAAAGAAAACGGTATCCATGGTATGTCGCACAGCACATTCGATGCGTGCGCAGTTCTCAGTTTCGGAATTTTCAGTCGTGATCCGAGGCTCGAACTGCGCCGATGGATGTTCGACTGACGCGGTGGATCGTGGTGATCGCTCGATTATGTTCAAGCGATGCGCGGTCGCGCTGGCCAGGGCGAAAGAATAGCTGCTGATTCGCTCGCACGCCAGAGCGACTTCGCATGTAGCGAGCTGCACAGCAACAGTGCATCGGCTTCGACCTTCGGTGTTCTGCGTGTCAAGTCGTAGTGACACTACGATCGAAATAGTTTGCGAGATATTGGTCGAAAGTCATGCGGTCGGACGCTTCCAAGTCGCGTTGCTTGCGTAATGACTCCTCCGCTTCGCTTGCAAACTCCGCGAGACGCTGCTCGTTCGGCGGGTAGAGCTCGAGGAAGTAGGACTTGTGCAGACGTGACATTCGCAAAGCGAACTCTACAAACGATTCGCCGCTGCTTCGCAGCTCCTCCAGACTGCGAGCGGACGGCGTGAGCCCCGGGTCGCGCACTTTCGCCTCTTGCAGCTCGAGCGCGGCGGTATAGGGCTTGCTCGCTTCGCCCTCGTCCAGTAGCTCACAAAGACCTCGCATCGAATCGATGAGCTCGAGTGCCCACGCGCGCAACTCTACCGGGCGACCGTTACGGTTCAGTTGCAGGCCCGGCGCGCGGCCGCGCCGCGCCACGACGGCGTGATTCTCGTCCAGGCGCTGTTGTTCGCTCGCGCCGATCGGGTCGCTCTGTTTGAGTAGACAAAGCGCTGCGAACGCTTCGATGAAGCGCAGCTTGTTCTGATTCACCCCGACGGGATCGAAGGCACTCACGTCGAGCGCGCGGAACTCGACGTACTCGACGCCGCCGCGCTCGAGCGCCTGCGTCGGATGCTCGCCCGAACGCGCCACGCGCTTCGGTCTGATGTAGCTGTAGTACTCGTTCTCGATCTGCAGCAAGTTCGCATTGAGCTGACGGTACTCGCCATCCACTTTGACGCCGATCTTCTCGTACTCCGGCTGTGGCGTGCTCACGGCCGCCGACAGGTCCCGTATGTACTCTTCCAGGCTGTTGACGCTGATCTCGAGGCCGGCTTGATGTTTGTTGCGGTAGCCGAGATCGCTCATGCGCAAGGACGTCGCGTAAGGGTCGTATAGCGTGCCCGGCGAGAGCTGCTCGAGATCGTGCTCGCGGCCGCGTACGAACGAGCTGCAGAGCGCCGGAGAATTACCGAACAGATATAGGATCAGCCAACCGAAGCGTCGATAGTTGCGCAACAGTCCGAAATAGCTCGCCGAAACGAAATCCTGATCGACGGCGCGCGTCTGGAGCGCCTCTCCGAAGACGGGCCAGAATTGCTGCGGGAACGAGTAGTTGTAGTGGACGCCCGCGATGGCCTGCATCAGCCGCCCGTAGCGGTATCCGAGACCGCGTCGATAGACCTCTTTCATCCGCCCGACGTTGGACGTGCCGTAGTAGGCGATCGGGATGCTTTCGTCGCCGTCGACGATGCACGGCATGCTCGTCGCCCACAACAACTGCTCGCCCAAGTGCCGGTAGACGAACTGATGCAAATCGCAGAGGTACTGCAAGAGTTCCCAGGACTGGGTGAACGCAGGCGTGACGAGCTCGATGAGCGCCTCGGAATAGTCCGTCGTGATGTGCTCGTGCGTGAGCGCGGATCCGAGCGCGACCGGATGCGGCGTCTGAGAGATCCGCCCATCGGGCGTGACGCGCAACGATTCCTTCTCGACGCCTTTGAGCCCGCGCTGCAATACGCCCCGCTCGCGTGAGTTCACGAGCGTGCTCAAGCGCCGCTCGAAAGCGCGATCGATACCTCGGCCGCTCATATGCTCGCGCTAAAACTTGATGCGACCGGTCAGCACGTCGCGAAACAACGCGAAATCGCCGAGCAGGCTGTACCAGGGATACTGGAAAGTAGCGGGTCGATTCTTCTCGAAGACGAAATGACCGATCCATGCGAACCCGTAACCCGCGACCGGCGCGGCGAGCAGAAACCATGGATTGCGCGTGACGAGCGCGCCAGCCAGGATGATCACGACCGCAGCGGTACCGATAACATGCAGGCGCCTGCACGTCGGATCGCGGTGCTCCGACAGATAGAACGGATAGAAGTCAGCGAAGCGCCGAAATCGCTCATGAGGACGCACTGACGCGGGCTGGTCCATGGTGGGGCAGAAGCGCTCGAAAGGTGGGCAAACCGCAGTTTCGTCAGCGGCATCAAAGGCGTCAAGCACATGCTTGAGGGCGGGTGGAATATCGGTCCGGCCGTGGCGGGCGAGCACCCTCACCGCTCATCGGACAATGACGACGTTTCGTCAAGTTTCGGACACACCATCCCCTCCCTGTGATCTGATTGGGGTGTTTTCGGGGCAGTAATCGCGGGTGTGTGTCTGGTGGACCTCCCGAACGTGGGCGTGTTGTCGACGGCCTTCGCGGACAAGTCGTCGGTCGGGCTCGTTGTGGCGCTCCTGGTCGCCGTAGCGGCCGCGCTCGCGCACACGCGGTCCCTGCGTGCGCGCATCGCGCGACGCACGCGAGAGCTCGAGCAAGAGCTGGCGGCGAGACGGCGTGTCGAAAAGGAGCTCGAAGCGGTTCGCGCCGATTTGGAGACGCGCGTGCAGGAACGTACGCGCACGCTCGAAGCGCGCAACGCCGAGCTCACACAGCTGCGCTTGGCGCTCGAAACCGCCAACCAACGACTGAAACGTCTCGTCGCGGTGGACGCGTTGACCGGCATCGCGAACCGGCGCCACTTCGACCGTGTGCTCGACCGCGAGCTGCGCCGCGCTCGCCGCGAATCCCTGCCGCTGTCGCTCGTGTTTCTCGATCTGGACGAGTTCAAACGATACAACGATACGTATGGGCATGCGCGCGGCGACGACGTGCTGCGCCTCGTCGCGCAAACATTGGACGAGACTTTCCGCCGCGGCGGCGATTTGGTCGCCCGATACGGCGGAGAAGAATTCGCCGTCGTCTTGCCAGGTGTGGATGGCCGCCGAGCTTCGCTATATGCCGAACGCTTGCGCCGGCGGATCTGGCGCCTTGCGGTTCCTTATGAAGCCTCTCAGGTTGCGGACCGCGTCACGATCAGCGGCGGCGTCGCGACGGTACCGCCCGGACTGACGGCGACCGCCGATCACCTGCTTCGCGCCGCCGACAAAGCGCTTTATCGCGCCAAGTGTCAGGGCCGAAATCGAATCGCCTCCGGCACGGTCACGATAGAAGAAGCGGATCGCTTGGCCGGGTGAGCGAACGCTCGCGCGAGTCTCGTACGAGTATAGTGTGCTCGTCGAAGACGGCTCGAAAGAACAACCGGACGAAGGAGCGCATGGCAGATAAGAAGCGCATCGGCAGCGTCACGTATAAGAATGCCGGCCAGGAGTACTTCGAGAAGCGCGGCCTCAAGCGATACGCCCGAGTCTGGTCGCTATGGGCGCTCGGCGTCGGCGCGGTCATCTCCGGACATTTCTCAGGGTGGAATCTCGGCATCGGCGCGGGCGGATGGGGCGGCTTGTTCTTCGCCGCAATCATCATCGCCATCATGTATCTCGGCCTGATCTTCAGTCTCGCGGAAATGTCGCCGGCGCTTCCTCACACGGGCGGGGCGTATTCGTTCGCGCGCAGCGCGATGGGGCCCTGGGGCGGATTCATCACCGGCCTTGCCGAAAGCATCGAATACATTCTCACGCCGGCGGTGATCGTATTTTTCATCGGCTCGTATCTGACCAGCATCTTCGAAACGCCCGCTCATCTACAGCCGCTGTGGTGGATCCTGTGCTACGTCCTGTTCGTCGCACTGAATTACGTCGGCGTCGAGCTCTCGTTCAAGATCTCAGTCGTCGTGACGCTGCTTGCGCTCGGCGTGCTCGCGGTCTTTTGGGTCAGCGCGATTCCTTACGCCGACTTTTCGCGCTGGGCGCTCAACATAGCGATGGGACCGGACGGCAAGCCCATGGAGCTGCCGAACGGCGGAGGCGAATTTCTGCCGATGGGCTGGGCGGGCGTGCTCGCGGCCCTGCCGTTCGCGGTGTGGTTGTTCTTGGCGATCGAAGAATTGCCGCTCGCGGCAGAAGAATCCGTCGCGCCCGAGAAAGACATGCCCAAGGGACTCATCTTCGGCATGTTCACCCTGTCGTTCTCGGCATTGTTGATCATCTTCCTGAATGCCTCCATCGGTTCGCGCGATGCAGGTCAGCTCCACGGCGCGTACTCGCTCGCGATGTCCGCCGAGCCGCTGCTCGACGGGTTTCGTGTCATCTACGGCACCGATATCGCGAAGCTCTTGTCCTTGTTGGCGGTAATCGGCCTGATCGCGAGCTTCCACACGATCATTTTCGCCTTCGGCCGCCAGATCTACTCGCTGTCGCGCGCCGGTTACTATCCGGCCTTCATGTCGATCACGCACGGATCGCGCAAGACGCCGCATGTCGCGCTGTTCACCGGTGCGCTCATCGGGCTCACGGTCATCACGGCTGTGTGGGTCGCGCGCGGCGCGACAGCGGCAGCCGCAACGATCGGCGCGACGCTGCTCAACATGGCCGTGTTCGGCGCCATGATCTCGTACGCGCTTCAAGGTATCTCATTCATCCTGTTGCGCCGGAGAATGCCCAACATCGAGAGACCCTATCGCAGCCCGCTCGGGATTCCGGGCGCGGCGCTCACCGTGTCGATCGCCATCGTGACGCTGTACTTTCAACTGCAGCACGAGGCGTATCGAGTCGGCGTGTACGCATCGCTCGCGTGGTACGTCACCGGCATTCTGTACTTCGCTTTCATCGGTCGGCACGGGCTCGTGCTCTCGCCCGAGGAAGAGTTCGCACTGACTCGAGGCGGACATGGCCATCCGCAGCGCGACGGATACGGCACGACGAAGGTGTAGCTCGGGCCGCTTCGCGCCGTATTTCGCAAGCGCCCGAGCACACGTTCATTGAGAATTCAGAGCCGCGCTCCCATAGTACGGACCATGCGAGCCCTTGCTGCCATCGTCGCGCTTGCTTTTCTGCTGATCGCGCCGGCGGAAGCCGATGCAATGCGGTGCAGCGGCCGAGTGATCAGTGACGGCGCGACACGCACGACCGTGCGCCAGTTCTGCGGCGAGCCGAGCGATATCGTCACGCGCACGATTCTGCGCCGCCCGTACTACGACTTTCACGGCCGCATCGTGTATTACGGCGATGGCTTGATCGAGGTTCCCGTCGAGATCTGGACGTACAACTTCGGACCCTACAAGCTCATGCGCCGCGTGCGCTTCGTCGACGGGCTCGTCGAAGAAATCGAAACGCTGGGGTATGGGTATCATGAGAAGGACGGTTGACTGCTGACAGTCAGAACCTCTTTTCTGGCCGTCAACCGTCAACCGTCAACCTTTTTCTGCTGACGGCTAAAAATCGCGACACCAACAAGACGGCGCTCAACGAGAGACCGACGATCAAGCCGATCCACACATAGATCGGTCCGCCCTGCCTGACGACGCCGAAATAGTACGCAAGCGAAAAGCCGACGACCCAATACGAGAAGACGCAGAAGACGAGCGGCACCGCCGTGTCTTTGAAGCCGCGCAACGCGCCGGCTGCGCCCACTTGAATGCCGTCGGAAAGCTGAAAGAGAGCCGCCATGAGTAGGAGCGTCGCCGCGAGCTCGCGTACCGGAGGATCTCTCGTGTAGAGCGCCGCAATGCCGTCGTTGAGCACGACGATGCCGAGCGCCGACGTGAACATCACGACCGCGCAGATCGAGATGCCGAGCAGGCCGATCGAACGCGCGCGAGCGCGATCGCCCCGACCGAGCGTGTGCCCCACGTGGATCGTCGTCGCAGAGCTGACCGCGAGCGGCACCATGAACATGAACGAGGCGTAGTTGAGCGCGATCTGATGCGCTCCCGCGGTGATGGCGCCCATCGATCCCATGATCAATGCGGCGGCGACGAACAAGCCGCCTTCCGCGAGAATGCTGCCCGCGATGGGCGCGCCGATTCTCGCGAGCTCGCGCAGCGTACGGCCATGCGGCCGCGCGATGCTCGCGAAGAACTCGAACGGCCGGTAAGCGCGATGGCGCCGCATGTGCAAGAACATCGCCACGAACATGAACCAGAAGACGATGGCCGTCGCGACCCCGCATCCGATGGCACCCAACGCCGGCATGCCGAACTTGCCGTAAATGAACACCCAATTCCCGAACACGTTCAACGCGAGCGCGACGAGACCGATGTACATGATGGGCTTCGTGCGCCCCAGCCCTTCGCTCGTGTAGCGAAGCGAGAAGAACGCAAGCGCGCCCGGCATGCCCCACGTGATCGCATGCACGTAGCCGATCGAGGTCGGGAGAATGTCTGCGTCGATGCGGATCGCAGGTAACACCCAGTCGACTTGCCGCAGCCCGGAGACGAGCACGACCGCAAGTGCGAGCGCGAGCCACCACGACTGGCGCACGTAGCCCACCGCCGCGATCCGGTCGTCGGCGCCGTTCGCATGCGCGACCGTCGGCGACACGGCCATCAACATGCCGAAACCGATGAACAGAAACAAATGCCAATACGCCGCGCCCACGGCGAGACCGGCGAGTTGGACCGCGCCCACCTGCCCGGCCATGACGGTGTCGGCGAGCGTCATCCCGGTGATCGCCAAGTTGTTCGCGAGGAGCGGCCCTCCGAGCCTTGCGATGGCGCGCAGATCTGCGGTGCGGTGGTCGCGCGTATACATTCGAGAAACGGTTCGCGGTTAGCGGTTAGTCTTGATAGCGCGCGCACGGGACCCATGTGCGATTATTGGGTCGGAGAGAGCCTCACGCGCGCATTTCGGCGTGCACTCTAGCCGCCAACCGCTACCGCTAACCGCTTTTAGGAAATCCCATGCTCGTAGGATCCAGTGTACGTCGAGTCGCGATCATCGGTGGAGTGCGAATCCCCTTCGCACGTGCGATGGGCGCATATGCGCAGGCCAGCAATCAGCAGATGCTCACCGCGACGTTCAAAGCGCTCGTCGAGCGCTTCGGCTTGCGCGGCGAACGGCTCGGCGACGTCGGCGGCGGCGCCGTGCTCAAGCATTCGCGCGACTTCAATCTCGTACGCGAAGCGGTGCTCGACAGCGGCTTGGATGCGCACACGCCTGCTTTCGACCTGCAGCGCGCGTGCGGCACGAGCCTCGATACCGCGATCACGATCGGCCTCAAGATCGCGGTCGGCCAAATCGATTCCGGCATCGCAGGCGGTGTGGATACCGCGAGCGACGTACCGATCGTCTATCCGGATGCGTATCGGCAACTGCTGTTGCGAAGCGCGCGCGGCAAATCGCTCGGTGAAAAGATCAAACCATGGCTGGGCCTGCGGCCGAGCCATTTTAAACCCGGCTTTCCTGTGGTCGTCGAGCCGCGAACGAGCTTGTCGATGGGCCAAAGCTGCGAGCGGATGGCACAGCAATGGCAGATCGCGCGTGAAGAGCAGGATCAACTCGCTTACGAGAGCCATCGCAAGGCGGCCGCCGCATACGATGAGGGCTTCTACGACGATCTCGTCGTCGAATTCCAAGGACTGAAGCAGGACAACAACATTCGGCGCGACACGACGCCCGAGAAACTCGCCAAGCTCAAGCCTTCGTTCCATCCGCAAGGCACGCTAACCGCGGGCAACTCGACGCCGATGACCGACGGCGCTGCGGCTGTCTTGCTCGCGAGCGAAGAGTGGGCCCGTGCGCGCAACTTGCCGATTCAGGCGTATCTCACGTACGGCAAATTTGCCGCCGTGGATTTCGTCAATGGCGAGGGCCTGCTCATGGCGCCGGCGTACGCGGTTCCGCGCATGCTTGCGGATGCCGGGCTGACGCTACAGGACTTCGATTTCTACGAGATCCACGAGGCCTTCGAAGCACAGGTGCTGTGCACGCTCAAAGCGTGGGAATCGCCGGAGTTCTGCCGCGAGCGATTGGGTCTCGATCGGCCGCTCGGATCGATCGATCGCAGCAAGCTCAATGTGAAAGGCGGCAGCGTCGCGATCGGCCATCCGTTTGCGGCCACGGGTGCGCGTATCGTCGCGACGCTCGCGAAGCTGCTGGCTCAAAAGGGAAGCGGACGGGGCCTCATTTCGGTATGCACTGCCGGCGGCATGGGCGTCACCGCGATTCTCGAACGGTAAAGCTCGTGACTTAAGATTGTGACTGGCGGATCGTAAGAAACGACCTGGACGGTGGCGCTTGACTCGTGGCGCGAAGAATCGGGAAGCGCCTCTTGCTACCCGCGAATCACGAGTCACGAGTCACAAAGACACGAGTCACAAAGAAAAGCGGCCGGTATTGCTGGGTGCCAAAGGGTAACTTGCACCAAACATTACCGGCCGCCTGTCCGGGCAGCTACCGGGGTAGGAGGCCCAGTAGCATGCCCCCTGTTCGGAGCCTCGCGATCCCGGGGAGGGGGCAGTAACGAATCGCGAGTCCCGATCAGTTGGCACCCGAAGCAAGGTGTCGAACCAAATCAAAAGGCGTCCGTGCCTAGTGCATGCGCCGAGCCATTCGGTTCCTTGTGAGGGTCCATTAATCACACGCACGCGTGTCCTAACTCCTATAGCGACAAATCAGCCCGTTTTCCCTCACACCGGACACAAAGTAAAAGGCCCCACAGCCGGCAGCGGCAAGGTGTTGTGCCCTGGACACAGCGCGACTGCCGCTTCATTCGCGCATAGATCCTATGTAAGTTTTTGATTTTACTTGAGAATACGCCAATCTGAAGGACGCAGAATCGACATCATGCGGCATCTCGGCGAGACTACCGGCCCCATTCCCCGCGACGAGCGTTCGATGCCTGCATACAGAGGCGAACCCGGCTACGCGCACGACAGCAAAGAACGGCTCGGTGTCCTCATCGCGAACCTCGGCACGCCGGATAGCCCGGATACGGGCGCGGTGCGCCGTTTTCTTGCCGAATTCCTGGGCGATCCCCGCGTCATCGAGGCACCTCGGCTGTTGTGGCGCCTCGCGCTGCATGGAGTGATCCTGAGAGTTCGCCCGCGCCAGAGCAGCCATGCGTACCGACAGATTTGGACGAACACCGGCTCGCCGCTTCTGACTCACACGCGCGAGCTTGCCGATGCACTGGGTGAACGGCTCGCAAGCCGAGGGGTAGTCGTCGCGGTCGGCATGACGTACGGGAATCCCTCGATCGCCGCCGCGCTCCGCGAGCTGCAATCGAAGGGCGCACGGCGGCTGCTCGTGCTGCCGCTTTATCCGCAATATTCCGGAACGACGACGGCTGCGGTCTTCGATCGCGTGACCGCCGAGCTACAGCGTTGGCGGTGGATTCCGGAGCTTAGATTCGTGACGAGCTATTCGCAGGAGCCGGAATACGTCCGCGCGATCGCGGCGAGCATCCGGGAGCATTGGCGCTCGCATGAGAGGACGCATGTGTTGTTCTCCTTTCACGGCGTACCGCGGCGCTATCTGCTCGCCGGCGATCCCTATCACTGCGAGTGCCAGCGGACGGCACGGACGGTCGCTCGGGAGCTCGAGCTGAGAGACGACGAATGGAGCATCAGCTTCCAATCGCAGGTAGGGCGCGAGGAATGGCTAAAGCCATACACGGATCAGCTGCTGCTCAGCTACGCAAGGCAAGGACCGAAACGCATCACGGTCGTGTGCCCTGGATTCGCGACGGATTGTCTCGAAACGCTCGAAGAGATTGCGATTCGAAATCGCGCTGCGTTCCTCGAAAACGGCGGA
>JAAYXG010000251.1 GCA_012516015.1 Lysobacteraceae bacterium
CCGATCGCCGATCTTGAGCACGACGCCGTTGTTGACCGAGAGCACCGTCGCCGTTTCCGTCACCTCTTCGCCGTTGCCGGGATTCGTACGGACGATTCTCACCTGCTGCCCGACCGCCTTTTCCATCATCTTCTCGGGCGTCAGCAGATCGAAATCGAAGTTCTGCTCGACGATCCCGACACCGCTCGCGTTCAACGTCACGGTTTCGGGCCGGATCATCGCCGAGACATCTTTGAACTCGAGGCGCGAGCGTCCGGCCGCCAAGTCGAGCGAGCGAACATCCTCGACGAGCGCGAGATCGGAGTTGTAGATCGTGAGCGTCAGCCGCTGGTTGTCTTGTGCAAATGCCGCCGTGCTCACGAGCAGCACGGCAACGATCGGCAATCGTATTGCAGCCCGAAGGGGTCTGCCGATTCTCGATACGTTGCGCCAAACCTGACGGACATTGTTCATTCTTATCTCCTTAGAGACCCGATTCTGTTAACGCGGGCACTCGTCGAATCGGGTTATCCGAGCTTTCGCGAACAGTGTACAGGCGTGCCTCGTATCGGGGCATCCGCTCCGGGGATCCCCGCTCTCCGCAGCCTTCCATTTGCCAATTTCGGCCCTCGCAAATTAACACTAGCGCAACTGTGCATACTGTGCATATACTGTACATACTGATATGCACACTTCATTGCACATCTCGCAGACCGATGCGAGGCCGATGTATCTGCAGATCATGGAGCAGATTCGCCAGCGCATCGCGCTCGGAGATTGGCAGCCGGGGCAAGAGCTCCCTTCCATCCGCGCGCTGGCGGTCGCGCTTCGTGTGAGCGTCATCACAGTCAAGCGTGCCTATGAAGAGCTCGGTGCCGAGGGCGTGATCGTGACACGTCATGGCCGGGGGTCGTTTGTCGCAGATCGCGTGGCACTCACGAACGATCTGCAGGAGCAACGCCTCGATGAGCATTTGCTCGAAGCGGCTCGGCTCGCGCGGGTCATGGGGCTCAGCGACGATGAGCTCGCAACACGTCTGCGGAAGATCAAGCGCAAGCTGGGGAAAGGCGAATGACGTTGAAAGCGGTGAGGATGCACGGCGTACGCAAGGCGTATCGCTTCTTTCAGTTGCACGATGTCTCACTCGAGCTCGCCGCCGGACAGATCATGGGCTTCGTGGGGCCGAACGGTGCCGGCAAGAGCACGACGATGCGCATCCTGATGGGGATGGTGCAGGCGGACGCAGGCGAGATCGAAGTACTGGGGCGTCGCATTCCGCTCGAGCAAGTTGCCGCTAAGCGCGATATCGGATTCGTCTCCGACGACATGAGGTTGTTCCAGAACGCGACGATCGGTTGGCACATGCGCTTCGTCGCCTCGATTTATCCGCGGTGGGATGCGCAGTATGCCGGCGAGCTCTTGAAGCGCTTCAACCTGCATGCCGAACAGCGAGTCAAAGGTCTGTCTACCGGCGAGCACATCAAGGCCGCCTTGCTGCTGGTACTTGCGCGTCGCCCGCGTTTGCTGATCCTGGATGAGCCCACCTCGGGACTCGACCCGGTCGCTCGCCATGAAGTGCTTGGGGAGTTGATGGAGGTCGTGGGCGACGAAGAGCGCGCGGTCTTGTTCTCCTCGCACAATACGGTCGATGTGGAGCGCATATGCGACTGCATCACGTTCATCGACCGGGGTCGCGTCGTCGAGAGCAGCGACAAGGAACGCTTCCTGGAGTGTTGGCGACGAGTGCAGCTTCGGATGGCGCCCGATGCGCCGCTGCCGCGGAGCGAGGACATCGTCGATGCGACGCGCGATGGGCAGATCGTCTCGATCACGACGAACCGATTCACGCCCGAGTTGATGGGCTGCCTCACCGAGGCCGGTGCGACAACGCTCGACGTACAACGCATGAGCCTCGAGGAGATCTTCGTCGCGAACGTCATGCGCCACCGCGGGGAGCTCTCACGATGAATGCCGTCACCGTTCAGCTCATCCTGAAGGAGCTCCATGCGCACCGATGGCTCGTCGCGGCGGCGATTGCGGCGGGCATCTTCTCTCTCGTGCTGGCGAGCACCGGCGAGGTCGCGTTCAACATCGGCGCGCTCGCGTGGCTCACGATCATCATTTCCGCCGGCGTGTTGCTGCCTCTCTACGGCATCCATCAAGAGCGCAAAGACCGCTCGCTTCTGTTCGCGCTGAGCCTGCCCGTATCGCCAGCCGGCTACATCCGCGCCAAGATGATCGGGGTCGTGTCGACTTTCGTCGCGGTGTGGTCGGCACTCACGATCGGCGCTGCCGTCTTGGTGCTCTCCGCGCCAGATATCCCGAACGGTTTGTTGCCGTACGTGCTTCTGCTGAGCGGCTTTCTACTGCTCAACTTCTCCCTGGTGACGTCGTGCGCATTCTTGTCGACATCCGACATTGCGATAGGCGCAGTCATCATCCTCACGAACATGGGTGTGACGCTGTTCATGATGACGATCAGCCGTCTCCCCGCAATCAGCGCGCACATGCTGGCCGCCAGCCCGGTTTGGAACGGGCCCTTCTTCAAGGTGCTGGCAGCAGAGCTCGCAATCGCCCTTATCGCATTCAGCTTACCGCCCATCGTGATTTCACGCCGGCGCGAGATTCTCTAGGAGTCGATATGCAAAACGCCCAACGTATTCATGCGCTCGACACGGTCCGCGGATTCGCGCTCCTGCTCGGCGTCGCATTTCACGCCGCGATCTCGTTCGTCCCCGGCATGGTTCCCGGCATCTGGGCGATCGTCGATCGCTCGACGAGCGTCGTGCTGAGCGACGCGGCATTCGTCTCGCACATCTTCCGCATGTCGCTCTTCTTCTTCATTGCGGGATTCTTTGCACGCATGCTGTATATGCGCGACGGTGCGCGCGGCTTCTGGTCGAACCGATTGAAGCGCATTTTGGTGCCGCTCATCGCCGGTTGGTTGATCGTTTTTCCCGCCATCGCCTGGGTGTGGACGGTCGGAATCAAGAAGGCCTATGGAGGCGACGCCCCACCGTTCACGATGCCGGAGATCACCGCCGCGTTTCCGTTCGCGCATCTTTGGTTTCTCTACTATCTGCTGCTGTTGTACGTGGCGATCCTCGCGGTACGCGCGCTCCTCGTGAGGCTCGACAAGCAAGAGAAAGTGCGAGAGATAGTTACGACCGCCGCAAGTTGGTGCATCCGCGGATACGCAGGCAACTTCCTTTTCGGGTTGCCGCTCGCGGCGTGCCTCCTGTCCCTGCCGTTCTGGGTGTATTGGCAAGGCATCCCGACGCCGGATCATTCGCTGATTCCGCAGCTCGCTTCCTTCGTCGGGTTCGCAACCGCCATGATCGTGGGCTGGATCGTGCATCGGTCGCAGCGCCTTCTGAACGATCTGCGAGAACGCTACGCCGGCCACCTCGTATTGGCTGCAGCCGCCTCAGGCGTGTGTCTCTGGATCATGCACTCCCAAGCACCGATGACACCCGTCCCGCTGGGCGTGCCGCGAACCGTGTTCGTACTGGCCTTCGGCGTTGCCCTGTGGAGTTGGATCTTCGGTCTCGTCGGCGCGGCAGTACGCTTCTTCAACGAATACAGCCCGGTTCGCCGCTACATCGCCGATGCATCCTATTGGATCTACATCGCCCATCTGCCGCTCGTCGCCGCGCTGCAGGTGTGGGTTGCGCATTGGCCGCTGCATTGGTCGCTCAAGTACACCTTCGTGCTCGCCTTGAGCTCTGCGATCCTGTTTGCCAGCTATCATGTGTTCGTGCGC
>JAAYXG010000252.1 GCA_012516015.1 Lysobacteraceae bacterium
CATGCACCGCACGCTGCCGCCGCCGAGATTCTCGATGGTGGGAATGGGCACGGAGACGATCGAATCCGCATGCAGCTCCGCGAGATGGCGCTGTTCGCGGCTCAAGGATTCGAACGCCCGGGTTGACATCGCAATGACCGACTTGTCGCTCGACGTGCGGAGCTCGAGCATGTTGCCGGCGAAGGCGTGCATTTGCTCGTAGCTCAACTCGAGCAGCGCACGGCCGCCCGCGCGCAGCCGCTCGAGAACGGCCGCGCGCGCGTTTTCCCGGATTGCAGCAGAGCACACAGCGGCGAAACCCGTGCCGACGCACATCAGCACGTTCGTATGATAGATGGGAAATCCGGTCGAATCGGTCGCTTCGAAGGCAACGACGTCGTAGTCGAGCTGTTGAGCAAAATCTCCGAGTACATCGAGATCGGTCCGCGCGGACAAACAGGCATACGCAACCCGGTTCGTCCGGTCGAGCACGAGGCTTCCCGTCCCCTCGAGAAACTTGCCCTCTCGCTCGTGGTGCGACAAGTCGACGATGCGGGCGGTAAAGAATCCCTCGCGCGCACTGAGCGCCTCGAGCACGTCGGCGCGGCGCTCGGCCCGCCGGTTCGGCGCGAGCATCGGATACAGCACGACCGTGCCGTCGGCGTGGAAGGACACCCAGTTGTTCGGGAAAATGCTGTCCGGGGTATGCGGATCGAGCGTGTCCTCGATCACGTGCACACCCACTCCCGCGCTCGCGAGGCGCTCGGCGAGGTCGTCGAACTCAGCACGCGCGAGGCGCTGGGCCTCGTCGGCGGACATCGCCGCGCGCTGCTGGAACGCGTTCGAGGCCGACGTCTGCGGATTGCCCATGAAGCGCACGGGCCGAATCATCAGAACGTCGGTAGCGGCTTGAGGCTCGGAAGGCATGGGCTGCGGGGCTCGGGGCTGCGGGGCTCGGATCAGAGAGAAGACATGATTGTAGCTGCGTGACACAACGAAGCCGACTTCGACGACGAAGGCCCACTACTGACCGGAAAAAGTCGAGACACCTACCTTCGTCGCTCGGCCTGCGATTCACGGGCTGAGCTCGTCTGCTACGTGATCGATCCCGGACAGCGATGGACTTCCCTCCCGACCCCCCCCGGATCGCCTAGCTGCCAGGCGCCAACGGCTCTACATATATATATGTAGTAACGACCGCCCTGCCCTGTGTGACATAACGCCAGGCGACCGTGGTCGTAGGCTCCTTGTGGCCGAACCGGCGAGAAATCCAGCCGCCCTCCTCGGCCGTACCCCCTCGATAGGACTCCACGTGCAACGGCATCGCTTCTGGCACGATCCGAATTCGGTGCTTCTTAGTGGCGACGCTAATCTCGTCGTCGCGCACGGCGGGCGCGAGGCGTTCCGAAAAATGCCAACGATGGCTGATCTCGTGCGTCCCCTGTCCTTCGAAAATGTCTCTGATCGTGAAGATGCGCCGAATCGTGTCGTAGAGAATTTCGCGCTGATGTTCGATCGGCGCGCGCAGCGCGCTGTACCCGTCATGCTCCCCTAAGAAGCGCTGCACTGCACCGTGCTCTCCGAAGTGCAAACATCTCGCAATGGCGTGCCGGGACCACATGAAGTTGCCGCTCTGCATCGATTGGTCCAGATCGTCGACGACGACCGTGTCGTGCGCGCGC
>JAAYXG010000253.1 GCA_012516015.1 Lysobacteraceae bacterium
CGTCGCGCTTGTGCCTTCTCCTGATTGATGAGCCCTGCGTTCAGGTCCGCATCGATCGCCATCTGCTTACCGGGCAGAGCATCGAGCGTGAAGCGTGCGGACACCTCGGAGATGCGCTCCGCGCCTTTCGTGACGACGACGAAATTGATGATCGTCAAGATGACGAAGACGACGAGGCCGACGATGAAATTGCCGCCGATGACGACGTTGCCGAACGCCTCGATGACATCGCCTGCCGCGTGGGTCCCTTCGTGACCGCGCAACAGCACGACCCGCGTCGAGGCGACGTTCAGTGCGAGGCGCAAGAGCGTTGCACCGAGAATCACTGTCGGGAATATCGAGAAATCGAGCGGACGCCGGCTCGTGACACTCACGAGCACGACGATGAGCGCGAGCACGATATTGAACGTGAACAGCACGTCCAGCACGCGCGGCGGCAGCGGAAGCACGATCATCGCCACCAAGGCGAGTAGGAAGAGCGGCGTCGCAATGCGATGGCGGCGCAACTCGGTCACGATGCGAGTAAATGCGTTCATAACGAGGTCACGTCAAATGCTCTGGGACCGCCAGGTCAAAAGGCAGCTCCGGCGGAGAGGGCCTGCCGCCGTTACGAAACGCCTTGATCTGCAGCACATAGCTCAAGACGCGCGCGACGGCTTGGTACAGTGCGGCCGGAATCTGCTGATTCACCTGGCTCGTGTTGTAGATCGCGCGCGCGAGCGGCGGCAGCGATACGACTTCTACCTGATGCGCCTTTGCGAGATCGCGTATGTAAAGCGCCATTTCATCGACGCCTTTGGCGACGACGAAAGGAGCTTCGGCGCGCTTCTCGTCGTATTTGAGCGCCACAGCGTAGTGCTCGGGGTTCACGATGACGACATCGGCGGACGGCACCGACTTGCGCAAGCCCTGCCGCGCCATCTGCGTTTGCAGTTGACGGATGCGCTGGCGCACTTCGGGTCGGCCTTCGTTCGTCTTGTGCTCCTCCTTCACGTCGCGCTTGCTCATTCGCTGCTCGCGCAGGAACACGATCGACTGCACCGGCAGATCGATGAGCGCAAAGACGATGAACACCGTGCACAAGGCCATGATACCGTCCAGCATTAGATCCGCGCCGACGATCAGCGCGTCGTTCAATGCGAGCGATTGGAGGTGCAGAAAATCCACGACGCTCGAACGTGCCATGTAGTAGAGCACTGCCAGCAGCGCGGCCGCCTTGAGCGCGGCCGCGACCGTATGGATCACGTGCTTCATCGAGAAGATACGTTTGAAGTACTTCAGCGTGTTGATGCGCTCGAGCTTGGGCGCGAGCGGCGCTGCGCTCATGATCCAGCCGCCCGGGTACAAGGAGGCGATACCGACGATCAGCGGCACGGCGAACAATGGCAGCGCCATCTTCACCAAGAGCGTCATGGCCGTGGCAAACTGGACCGACCAGGCATTATCCAGCTCGCCCGAGCGCGTGAGTGCCGGCGCGAAGCTCTGTGCGAACAGTAGACGAAAGTCCTCCAGGTACCCTGGTGTAAGCAGCACGATGAGCTGCAGACAAACGGCAATACCGACGGCGGTCGCCCAGTCGCGCGAACGTGCGACCTGACCCTTCTCGCGCACCTTACGCAGTTTGTGCGGAGTGGCCTTTTCGCTCTTGTCGTCTTGCCGTTGTTCGCTCATGCGGCACCCGCCTGGCGCAGACCTTGCGAGAGCATATCGAGCACGCGATGAACGAGCCGGACGTAATGCTCGGGAAGGGTTCGCACGAGGTAGCCGAGCATGAACAAGCCGAACACGATCACCACGGAGAACCCAAGCGCGAACAGATTCAGCGCCGGAGCCACGCGGTTGAGGAAACCGAAGCCCACTTGCACGACCAGCGCGGAGAAGATCACCGGAACGGCGAGGAGCAGTGCGGCGGCGAAGACCCACGCGACGTTATAGGCGATGCGCTCCAGCGTCGGAAAATCCACACCGCCCCCCACGGGCCAGGCTTGAAAGCTCGCGCCGAGGACACTTGCCAGCACGAGGTGGCCGTCGATGGCGAAGAACACGTAGATGCACAGCACGTACAGCAGCGCCGAGACGACGTCCGATGAGGCCCCAGTCATCGGATCGTTCATGATCGCCATCGACAACCCCATCTGCGAGGAGATTACAAAGCCCAAAACCGTCACAATTGCCATCGTCAGGTGAAATGCGAGACCGATGCCGAAGCCGATCAGTGCCTGTTCGGCCGTGAGCACGACCGCCTGCACGGACAGGAGCTCGATCCCGATCGGGGGCGCCGCAACTGGCAGCGATACGATCGCGAGCACGACCGCCAGCAAGACCCGCACGCTGACGGGCACCATGTTCTCGCCCACAATCGGCGCCGCGCTGAGCATTGCCAGGACGCGACAGAACGGCCACCAGAGCATCGCGAGCAGAGAAGGCAGTTGGCTGATCGCAAGATCCATAAGGGGCTGCCGCGCGAGTCAGCCGACGAGACTCGCGGCCTGTCGAAAGACCTGCACGCAAAAATCCATCAGCGTGCCGAACAACCAGTGACCGGCAAGCGTAATCGCAAGCAATGTCACCATGAGGCGCGGCAGAAAGCTCAGCGTTTGCTCGTTGATCTGCGTCGCGGCTTGAAAAATGCCGACCAGCAGGCCAACGAGCATGCCGGGAACGACCAGCACAGCCACGATGAGCATGATCAGCCGGAGCGCGTGGCTGACGAGATCGACCGCAACGTCCAGCGTCATCCGCGCACCCTAGTAAAGCTGCACGCTCGTGACGAGCGTGTGAACGGTGAGCGTCCACCCGTCGACTAGCACGAATAGCAGCAGCTTGAAGGGCAGAGAGATCACGAGCGGCGAGAGCATCATCATACCCATCGCCATCAAGACGGACGAAACGATGAGATCGATCACCAAGAAGGGGATGAACAGCATGCAGCCGATCTGAAATGCGGTCTTCAGCTCGCTCAACACGAAGGCTGCGAGCTTGACGAGAAACGCATGATCTTGCGGATCGGCGACCGGGCCTTCCCCGGCGAGCTGCGAGATCTGTTGCAAGGAGCTCTTGTGGGTCTGCGCA
>JAAYXG010000028.1 GCA_012516015.1 Lysobacteraceae bacterium
GCTGTCGGGCTCGCTCCTGAGCGCGATGCGTCCGCCCATCAGCGTCACGAGCCGGCGCACGATCGCAAGACCGAGTCCCGTGCCGCCGAAACGGCGCATCGTGCTCGACTCCGCTTGCGCGAAAGGCTCGAAGATCTTCTCGCGCGCCTCCGGCGATACGCCGATACCGGTGTCCGATACGGTGAAGCGCAACTCGGCCTTGTCGCCTTCGGCATGAACCAGCGCACAAGATAGGCAGATCGAACCTTTCTCCGTGAACTTGACCGCGTTGCTCAGGAGGTTGTTCAGGATCTGCCTCAGGCGCACGGCATCGCCGACGAGCTGGGCAGGTACGCCCGACTCGATGCGCACGATGAACTCGAGACCTTTCGCTTGCGCGGCGGCGACGAAAGGCGCGGCGATCGTTTGCACGACATCCGCCGGCGAGAATGGGCTCGAGTCGAGCTCGAGCTTCCCGGCCTCGATTTTGGAGAAATCCAGGATGTCATTGAGGATGTCGAGAAGGGAGCGGCCCGATCGCAAGATCGTGTCGGCCAAGTGACGCTGACGGGCGTCGAGATTCGTGCGCAACAACAGCTCGCACATGCCGAGCACGCCATTCATCGGCGTACGGATCTCATGGCTCATCGTCGCCAAGAATTCCGACTTGAGCCGGTTCGCCTCGAGCGCGGCATCGCGGTCGCGGCGCATCGCCTGTTGCTGCTCGAGCTGCTGCAGCATCGCGTTGATCGACGCGTTGAGCGTTCGAAACTCTCGCGCCCCCCGCTCCACTTCGAGCCGCGCCGCGGGATGCCCTTGCTCGCCGATGGCATTGACCGTCTCCGCCAAACGCTCGAGCGGCATGATGACGCGCGCACGAATCACGGCGAGCCCTGCGAGCAGGAAGAAGGCACCGACGACGAGCGTCGCGATCAAAAGATACGCTCGCGCATCTCCGAGCATGCTCTGGATCGGCCGCTCCATCATCAGATGCAGCTGCGCGATCTCTTGCCCCCAGATATCGTCGAGCGGCGTGGCCGCATCGATCTCATCGCCGCGGATGCTGATCGTGTCGCGGCCTCTTGTCTCATCGACGCGTCGCACGCCGAAGGGACTGCCGCGTTCGATGCGCAGCGACTGACCCGTGACGCGCGCGAGCGAGGGCGCGATGATGTCGGATAAAGATCGTCCCATGACGAGCCGCCCGGCGCTCGGCAGATCTTGTCCCGGGTACACGATCGGCTGCGAGCTCACGAGAAACACGCCCGCCTCGCTGGTCACGAGCCCTGTGAGCTTGCGCATGCCATTCTCGCGCACACCTAGACGACCGTCGGCGGTGACCAGTGCGATCACGTCGGGCGGCGCCTCCTCGAGCGCGTCGCCCGCCGAGGCGAGGCTCTTCGCATACAAGAGCTGCCCCTCTCGATCCACGATCACGATGAAGCTCAAGCGCAATCGAGCGAATGTCTCGGGATTCAAGTACTTCGGCACATACTCGGAATTTCCCTCTGCCACGAACACGTACGTATCGTCCCACTGCGCCCAATCCGCGACGGTCGACGTGAGGTCCTCCTGCATCACATCGAGTGCATGATGCACGCTCGTCAAGCGGAAGAACGCGTCCTTGGACTCGATCTCTCCAAGTTGGCGCTCGACGAACTCGCCGGCGACGTAGTACTGCGCACCGCTCAACAGCAAGAACCCGATCGCGAGTGCGGCGAGAATGCTGTGTCGAAGGCTGCGAGCGCGGTGAGGTCGTTGGGAGGTCGCCACGTGAGATCAGGTGTTCTTTGCTTTGAAAGGTTGTTATTGAACGCCCGCGGTCAGAGCAAAACTCTGGTTGCGTTCACATGGTCGCAATGATTCGCCGCCCAAGGCAAGACGATCGGCGCGAAATGAGTGCGTATCGGCAGTGGGCATCCGAGTCGTTCTACGAACGTACGTCACAAACGTGACATACGTGGCCGGACGCATACATTAGGATGGCCTGCGCCTCAGGCGA
>JAAYXG010000254.1 GCA_012516015.1 Lysobacteraceae bacterium
GCGATTGCGTGAGGCGCGGCCGGATCTGCGCGTCATGTGGATGCCGTTTCCAGTTCTCAAAGCGATCAGCCTGCTCGCGCTCCTCATGCAGAAAGTGCTGCGTCGCGGCCGCAAGCCGCTCGATTTATACGCCGCTTTCAGCCCGGAGCAGTACGACACGCGAGTCGCACAGGAGGTCATCGCCGCGGCACGCGAGTTCGAAAAAAACGGGCCCGCCGTCAAAGCGCCGGAGACCTCAAAGGAGTTGGCTCATAGCGCAGACTAGGCGCGTGATGCACATCGCGTCATCGACTGTCGACGTCAAGCGACGTCGCTAGCGACGGCGATCTCGTAGAATACGCTGGGTATAGGACGTCAGTGCTGCGTATCCGGATGGGCTGATATGGGTACCGTCCGGCGTGGTGTATTCGGGTTTGCGAAATCCTTCGCCGTCGTCGAACGCCTTTGCGAAGTCGAGTAGCTGAATGCCCTCCGCTGCCGCGAAGGTGCGGAGCCAATCGTTGACCGACCCGACATGCTCGTTTACCCAGGCCGCGTAGCTGCGCTTGCCACGCATGTTGTTGATCCAAACGACGAGTCGGTCCCGCCAACCGAGCGCCTCGGTAAGCGGCACTTCGGTTGCCAGAATCACCTCGATGTTGGCGGCGCGCGCCCTTTGCACCATCTCCTGGTAGTCACGGATAGCGGCCTGCTTTACCGCATCGATACGCTCGGCACCGCCTCGGTGCACGTTGTTGATATGGCCCCAAATCAGTACGGCATCGGGCTGCAGCGCCAACACGTCGCGCTCGAAGCGAGCGAGCACCTCGTGAGTCTGCTCGCCCCCCACACCGCGATTGAGCACTTCGAACCCCGGCAGCGAGGGTTGCTGCCAATCCGCCACGTACGAGGCCCCCATGAGCACCAGCTTTCGCTCGGCCGCCTCCGCGGAGCTCGCTTCTGCTGCGCTAGCTGGGACTGAGGCAAAGTCGGACATCAGAAAACACAGGAATACTCTGGCGATCGCTTTCATCACTGGGCTACGGCGCTCGGAGCTAATCGAAGCGCAACAGTATCACTCGGGCGCCAACTCAGTCACACGGAAACAGGCAAATCCCTATTATCATTCGCCCGCCCCAACATCCAAGCATAAGCGTGTGATCGAGCCACAAGAACCACATCGACCGTCCGCCCATCCTGTTCAACACCCCGTTCAACAGCGCAAAGGGTCAGGCGCCAGCGCACGCAAGCGAATCCTAATCGTCTCTTCCACGTTACACACGGGAGGAGCCGAGCGCATCGTTGCGTGCCTAGCGCGCCACCTCGACCGCGAGCGCTTCGACGTGACGGTCTGCTACCTGAAGGAAAGCGGCGTAGTGGGCGAGGAAATCGAACGGCGCGGCACGCCCCTCGTGCCTGTCCCCGGGCTCGTTCCAGGTGCCGTCGATCGCTTCACGTGGTGGAAGCTGCGCCGCCTGATCCGCGCGGGCGCGTTCGAGCTCATCCACACGCACGACGTGCACGGGTTGATGGACGGCGTCGCGTGCAAGTTGCTCGTGCGAGGTGTCAAGCACGTGCATACGTTTCACTGGGGTAACTATCCCGAACGTGAGACGCGCTATCGAAAGATCGAGCGGCTGGTCTGGCGTGTCCCGGATCGCCTGATTGCCGTCGGGCACCGCCAGGCCGATGCCATTCGACAGCTCTACTCGATTCCGCCGGCTCGGCTCAAGGTGATCTGGAACGGCGTCGATACGCTATCGCCGCAGATCGCCCCAGAGGTTCTGGCGATTACGAGCAAGACCAGCGACCCCGTGCTCGCCAGCATCAGCACGATGATCGAACAGAAGGGGCTTCACGATCTATTGCAAGCGGCGCACCTATTGAAGAACGACGGTGCGTCGTTCCAGCTTCTCGTCATAGGCGACGGACACTTGCGCCCGAAGCTGGAAGAGCTTGCGAAGGAGCTCGGCATTCAGGATCGTGTCCACTTTCTCGGCTGGATCACTCAAGCGTCCGAGCGAGCATTGCCGGCCTGCGATATCTTCGTTCAATCGTCGCTTTGGGAAGCGATGTCCGTCGTCGTGCTCGAGGCGATGGCGCGCGGCAAACCAATCGTTGCAACACGCGTGGGCGATAACGAACACATGATAGAGGACGGCGTCTCCGGCCGCCTCGTATCGAAATCCGATCCGCGAGCGTTGGCAGATGCGCTCGGCGAGCTACTACGCGACTCAGCTCAACGTGAACGCCTTGGCGCGGCAGCCAAGGCACGTCATGGCGCGCTGTTCACGACGCGGCACATGATCGAAGCACATGAAGCCTTATACGAAAGTCTGCTCGCTTGAGTAGCGACCGGAGCCGCATGCGCATACTTTACGTCACCCAGATCGTCCCCTATCCGCCGCACGGCGGTGTCCTGCAGCGAGGTTTCAATCTACTGCGCGAGCTCGGACGCGAGCACGAAGTGCACTTGCTCGCGTTCCATCACGCCGACGAGTTGCCGCCGGGGCCCGCCTACGACGAGAGTCTGCGCGAGCTGGGCAAGTTCTGCCGCAGCGTCGAATACTTCCCGCTCTGGGTGAAACAGTCGCGCGTGAAGCGCCTGATGGGTTTCGCTGCCGCAGCGGCTTACCCTGCGCCGTACAGCGTCCTGTCGCACAGGAGCGGCGCTCTCGCCCATCGCATCGCCGCCATATGCGGCGAGTCTCGACGACCCGATATCGTTCACCTGGACACGATCGCGCTCGCACCCTATGCGCGCTACTGCAATGGCATTCCAACGGTGCTCGCCCACCACAACGTCGAATCGCAGCTCATGCGGCGTCGGGCTCAGGCGGAACGGAACACGCTTGCACGCATCTATGTGAACGTGCAGGCGGATCGCCTAGAACGCTACGAGAAGGAGCAATGCACACGCTTCCCTCTCAACATCATGGTCTCCGAAAACGACGCGCGGACATTGGCGCAGCTCGTGCCCGGCGTCAGGACGGCTGTCATCCCGAACGGAGTCGACACCGACTACTTCCACCCGCGCGCGGAAAAGGGCGATCCCGTGATGATCTACACCGGCGGCATGAACATGTTCGCCAACCGCGATGCGGTGGAATGGTTCCTCGATTCGATCTGGCCGCGCATCAAAGAGAAGGTGCCCGACGCGAAATTCCTGGCGGTCGGCCAACGACCAAGCCCTCGAGTACGTGCGGCGGCAGCGAAGGATGCGGCCATCGAGGTACCTGGCTTCGTACCCGATGTGCGTCCGTGGGTCGAACGCGCGTCCGTCTACGTCGTGCCGCTTCGCGTTGGAGGAGGCACGAGGCTCAAGGTTCTGGACGCCATGGCACAAGGCAAGGCCATCGTGAGCACGCGCGTCGGAGCAGAAGGTATCGTCGGCGAGCATGGGGCCGAGTTCATCTTCGCGGATGACCCGGATGCATTCGCGAACGCCGTAGTCGATGTGCTGCGAGACAAAGCGTTGCGCGAGCGCTTGGGCGCTACGGCGCGCGCACGCGCGGAATCGGACTACGCTTGGCCGATGCTCGGCCGCAGGCTCGCCCAAGAGTACGCGCGCGTATTGGAGGAGCGCCGATGAATCCTCTGTTGAAACGTCTCTACGATCTCGCACCCGCAGGAGTGCAAAACGCGCTCTTGTCCGCGTTTAGCGCGCGTCTCGAACGACAACGCTACCGTGGCCGCTTCGCGGAGTTCCGCGCACTTCTCGAAGAAAGCCAATGGTGGGACATGGAGCGCATGGGCACATGGCAGGATGAGCGCCTCCGCAGCATCGTTCGGCACGCATACGATCATACGCCCTACTACCGAGAGCTCTTCGATAGACACGGCATACGCCCGGAGCGCTTCGCCGGACGCGAAGACTTGGGTCGAATCCCCGTGCTCACTCGCGAGACGGTAAAGGCACGGTTGAAGGACCTCATCTCGAGAGCGTACCCGCCTTCCAAGCGCATCGAAGGACATACGAGCGGCACCACGGGCTCCCCGCTCACGATGTTCTATAGCTCGGACATGATGACCATGAACTACGCGGCATTCGACCGGCAATACCGCTGGGCAGACGCGAGACTCGAGCCCGGAGGCGATCGTATTGCGATGCTCCGCGGCAATGTGGTCGTGCCGCTGCAGCAGTCACGACCGCCCTTCTGGCGCTACAACCGACGCTTCAACCAAATGTTGTTGTCGAGCTTTCATCTTCACCCGGACAACATGCCCGCGTATTTCGCGGCGTTGCGGGATTTCGCGCCGCGTGTGCTTGACGGCTATCCCTCTTCGCTCTATGTCGTCGCCA
>JAAYXG010000255.1 GCA_012516015.1 Lysobacteraceae bacterium
ACGGGAAAATCTCGTATACGAACGGCCCCGTCTATCTGTCGGCTGCTTTCATCAGCCAGAAGCACGAGGGCGTGACCGACGCGCAGGACTTCGATAGCTTCGGCTTCGACGTCGGCGGCAAGATCACGTTCGGCGGCTTCGAGTTCATGGCGTGGTATTACCAGGGCGAAGGCATCGGAACGACCGCGCTCTTCTTGCTCGGCGATGACCTCGCGGGCAACGAGCGCGATTCCGACGGCTTCCTTGCGCAGATCACCTACAAGTTCGGCGCTACGAAGCTCGGGGTCAACTACGGCGAGAGCAATCTCGACCTCGCCTCTGGCGAGGCGGCCTCCGCTCTCGTCGAGACGAACAAGAAGTACACGCTCGGTGTGTATCACTCGCTGACGGAGAACCTCACGCTGCTAGCGGAGTTCACGGATGTCACGGCCGAAGCGCACAACGGCATCGAGAACGACAGCAGCAACTTCAACATCGGCGCGTACCTGTCCTTCTGAGGGATATGACTCCGGGGTTTCAATGGCGCTGCGTACTGACGGCAATCCTCCTCAGCGCTCCACCTGCGCTCGACGGCGCAGGTGGAGCGTCCGTTTGACGCTGCGAGCGCCCGTGGCGACAAGAATGGGTATCTCGCGCGTTGGCCGCCCGCAGCGCGCGATGTCCCCGGGCCGAACGTGGCCGAGCTGACACGTGAGTGGCACGGTGTCACTTCTCGGGCACACCGCAACGTTTCATGGCGGCGCTCTCGACGTCGCGGAAGTGCTTGGCCTTCGCTCGCCCCTCTTCGGGATCTCGAAACACCCCGCCGCGCTCGCCCGCGAGCGAGGCGTACCGCGAAAACGTCGATGCCTCTACGTATTCGTCGTAGGTGAATTGTTTCGCGATTTCGTCTATCACGCACGAGCACTGATACAAGTTCGCGAGTTTTCCGCCGGACTGCACGATGCACTCCTGGACGTACTCGACGCGTATATGCGTCGGATAATCGTGCGCATCAGGATCGGCATACGCAGCAAGCGGGATCGAGGACAGCGCCGACGTACAAAGCATCGCGAGTGCGATTCGAGCGTGGCATAGGGATTGCATTGGCATGCATAGTCTCCTTTTGATGTGTCATCGGCCTCATTTCACGTGAGCATGAGGAAACGGATATGAACTCTCAGCGTCGTCTGATTCTAGTCGCGATCGCAGCGTCCGTAGCGGGTGCTGCCACGAATGTCGCCGCGGCCCCCGATCTAGAGAAGGCCATGGCGAACTCCTCCTATTGGGCCGCTCAAGCGGGCGATTACGCCAATCACCGCTACAGCGAGCTCAAGGAGATCAACGCCGGCAACGTCGGACGGCTGCAAGTCGCCTGGACGCTGTCGACCGGTGTGTTGCGCGGTCACGAAGGGTCTCCGCTCGTGATCGGGGACACGATGTACGTGCATACGCCGTTCCCGAACAACGTATACGCGGTCAACCTCAAGGATCAAACGTTCAAGTGGAAATACGAGCCGAAGCAGGACGCGAGTGTCGTGCCCGTCATGTGCTGTGACACAGTGTATCGGGGGCTCGCCTTCGGCGACGGCAAGATCTTCTTGCAGCAGGCGGACACGACGCTCGTGGCGCTCGATGCGAACACCGGCAAAGTCGTGTGGACCGCCAAGAACGGCGATCCGAAGATCGGCGAGACCAACACGAACGCGCCGCACGTCTTCAAAGACAAGGTGATCACCGGCATCTCGGGCGGCGAGTTCGGTGTGCGCGGCCGTTTGATCGCATATGACATCAAGACCGGCAAGCGCGTTTGGACCGCGTGGAGCACGGGTCCGGACAACGAGATTCTCGTCGATCCGCAGAAGACGATGACGTGGACGAACGGGAAGATGGCGCCGGTCGGCAAGGACTCTTCGCTCAAGACCTGGGAAGGCGAGCAATGGAAGCTCGGCGGCGGCACGACCTGGGGCTGGTTCTCCTACGATCCGAAGCTCAACTTGGTCTACTACGGCACCGGCAACCCGGGCACGTGGAATCCGGCGCAACGTCCTGGCGACAACAAGTGGTCGATGACGATCTTCGCGCGCGACCTCGACACCGGCGTGGCGAAGTGGGCGTATCAGATGACGCCGCATGATGAGTGGGACTACGACGGTGTCAACGAGAACATCCTGATCGACATCAACTTCAAGGGCAAGAAGGTCCCCGCACTCGTGCACTTCGATCGCAACGGCTTCGCGTACACGCTAAACCGCGAGACGGGCGAGCTGCTCGTCGCGGAGAAGTACGACCCGACGGTGAACTGGGCGACGCATGTCGACATGAAGACCGGCCGACCAGTCGTCGACAAGCGCTACTCGCCCGGCACGACGGGCCCGGACGTCAACGTCAAGGACATCTGCCCCGCGGCACTCGGCACGAAGGATCAACAACCGGCTAGCTACGATCGCAAGTCGGGCTTGCTTATGGTGCCGACGAATCACGTCTGCATGACCTATGAGCCGTTCGAGGTCGAGTACACGGCGGGACAACCGTATGTCGGCGCCACGCTGACGATGTATCCGACGCCGAACAGCCACGGCGGCATGGGTAACTTCATCGCGTGGGATCCGGTGAACGGCAAGATCGTATGGTCGAAGCCCGAGCGCTTCTCCGTGTGGTCGGGCGCGTTGACGACCGCCGGCGACATCGTGTTCTACGGAACGCTCGAAGGCTATATCAAGGCCGTGAGCACGAAGGACGGCAAGGAGCTCTGGAAGTTCAAGACGCCGTCGGGAATCATCGGCAACATCTTCACCTACGAGTACAACGGGAAGCAGTACGTCGGGACCTACTCCGGTATCGGCGGATGGGCCGGCATCGGCATGGCCGCTGGACTCACCGAATCAACGGAGGGACTCGGCGCAGTCGGCGGTTACAGGGATCTGGCGAAGTACACGACGCTCGGCGGATCGTTGTTCATCTTCGCGTTGCCTGACAGCGGCGGCTAACGGAGACTGCCGCGCGTTGAAACTCCGAACGAGCTCGAACCGAGCTTCGAACGGAACAAAACGCGAGCGCGACCCACAAAAGTCGTGTGCTCTTAGAGATAAGGCGTGTGGTGCCGGACTGTCGGGTCCGGCATCACGCGTCCCACGATGAGGTTTATTCGAATGCGACGATTTGTGGGCACCCTGCCCCTGCTGGGACTGATGGTCGGAATTTCCACTACGGTGTTTTCAGAGGATGCGGCACCCTCGTCGGGCGACGAGAGCAATGCGCCGCTCTATTCGGTACAGAACGGAAACCAGGTCGACGACGATACGTTGCAGGGCTGGCGCACGTGGCGGGCGCTCGCATGCGAACGCTGTCATGGCGCGGCACAGGAAGGGATGGTCGGCCCTTCGCTCGTCGAATCCCTGAAGACGCTCACGAAGGAAGAGTTTCACGAAATTATGATGAACGGGCGCATCGAGAAAGGTATGCCTCCGTTCAACACGAGCCAGATGATGCAGAAGAACTGGGAGGGCCTGTACGCGTACTTGAAAGGACGCTCGGACGGCAAGATCGAACCGGGGCGCTTGACGGCAATCGGCAAGTAGCGGAGGCGAGGCCACCATGGTCAACGGATGCTTGAAGCGCGTATTCCTATTCGCGCTTCTGAGCGCGTTCGCTGCTGGCGCGCTCGCGCAGAAATCCGACGTGCTGAAAGTCTGTTCGGATGCGAACAATCTCCCCCTGTCGCATCAAAACGGCGAAGGCTACGAGAACAAGATCGCTGCGGAAATCGCCCGAGATCTCGGCCGGCGCTTGGAGTACACCTACTTCCCGCAGCGCATGGGCTTCGTACGCAACACCCTGCGTAAGCAAGACCCGACGACACGCGAATACGCCTGCGACCTGATCATCGGCGTGCCTGCGGGCTACGAGCTCACGGCCACGACGAAACCGTACATGCGCTCAACCTACGCGCTCGTCTTCCCCGTGAAGGGCGGACTCGCGAAGGTGCGTAAACCGGACGACCTGCTCTCGCTACCCGAAGCGGAGCTGCACTCGCTGCGCATCGGCGTCTTCGCGCAGTCCCCCGGCGCCGACTGGTTGCTGCGCAATCGCCTGCTGCGGCAGGCGGTCTCGTACGCTCAGCAAAGCGGCGATCCCAACGAGAACCCCAATTCGATCATCGAGCGAGAGCTCACGTCGGGCAAGATCGACGCTGCGATCGTCTGGGGACCGATCGCCGCCCACCTCGTCAACAAGCATTCGGGCAGCCCCGACTGGCGTGCAGTCGCGTTCGGGCGCGACCCGCAAATCAAATTCGACTACGACATTGCCATGGGCGTGCGCTACGGCGAAAAGGAATGGAAAGACACAATCGACGATTGGATCGCCAAGCACCACGACAAGATCGATCGGATCCTGATCGACTATGGCATTCCGCTGGTCGATGAGAACGGCAACTTGTCTTCTGATTTCAAGGTTTCGAGGAACTGACGAATGAAAACGAAAGCAGCCGTGGCGTACGCCGCGGGCAAACCGCTGGAAGTCACCACCGTCGATCTGGACGGGCCGCGCGCCGGTGAGGTGCTGGTCGAGATCAAGGCGACCGGTATCTGCCACACCGACGAGTTCACGCGATCGGGCGCCGATCCCGAAGGATTGTTCCCGGCGATCCTGGGCCACGAGGGCGCGGGAATTGTCGTCGACGTCGGGGCCGGGGTCACGTCGGTGAAGAAAGGCGATCACGTGATCCCGCTCTACACGCCCGAGTGCCGTCAGTGCAAATCGTGCCTCTCGCGCAAGACGAACCTGTGTACCGCGATTCGCGCGACGCAGGGCAAGGGATTGATGCCGGACGGCACGAGCCGCTTCTCGATCGGCAAGGACATGATTCACCACTACATGGGCTGCTCGACCTTCTCGAACTTCACCGTCCTGCCGGAAATCGCCGTCGCGAAAATCCGCGAAGACGCGCCGTTCGACAAGGTCTGCTACATAGGCTGCGGCGTCACGACCGGCATCGGTGCGGTCATCAACACGGCGAAGGTCGAGCCCGGTGCGAACGTCGTCGTATTCGGCCTCGGCGGCATCGGGCTCAACGTCATCCAAGGCGCACGTCTCGTCGGTGCGAACAAGATCGTCGGCGTCGACTTGAACCCGAAGCGCAAGCCGCTCGCCGAGAAGTTCGGCATGACCCATTTCGTCAATCCGAAGGAAGTCGGCGGCGACCTCGTCGCGCACCTCGTCGAGCTGACCGACGGCGGCGCGGACTACAGCTTCGAATGCGTCGGCAACGTCGATCTCATGCGCCAAGCGCTCGAATGCTGTCATCGCGGTTGGGGCGTATCGGTCATCATCGGCGTTGCGGGTGCGGGACAAGAAATCAAGACCCGCCCCTTCCAGCTCGTCACCGGGCGCGTCTGGAAAGGAACCGCATTCGGCGGTGCGCGCGGCCGCACGGACGTGCCGAAGATCGTCGACTGGTACATGGACGGCAAGATCAACATCGACGATCTGATCACGCACACGATGCCGCTCGAGAAGATCAACGACGCATTCGACCTGATGCACAAGGGCGAATCGATCCGCAGCGTAGTGCTTTATTGAACGCGCGCGTTATTTCTGGCGAAGATCAACGGAGAAACCATCATGGCGATCTCGATCCATCCCTTGGTAGACAACGGCGTTCGACCCGGCGATCCGAACTTCAAGGGTGGCACGCTCAAGTGCCATTGCAAGGAGAACCCCGTCGTCGTCCAGCTCGACGGCAACGTCGCGTTCAATCACGCCTGCGGCTGCACGAAATGCTGGAAGCCGGAAGGCGCGCTCTTCTCGATCGTCGCGGTGATCTCGCTCGATAAGCTGAAGGTGACGCAGAACGAGCAGAAGCTGAAGGTCGTCGATCCGTCGGCGGTCATCCAGCGCTACGCTTGCACCGGCTGCGGCGTGCACATGTACGGCCGCATCGAGAAGAAGGATCACCCGTTCTACGGTCTCGATTTCGTACACGTCGAGCTCTCGTCCGAGAAGGGCTGGTCGCAGCCCGAGTTCGCGGCGTTCGTCTCGTCCATCATCGAGGCCGGTACGAAACCCGACGACATGGCTGCCGTACGCGCACGCCTCAAGGAACTGGGACTCGAGCCCTACGACTGTCTGTCGCCCGCGCTCATGGACCTGATTGCCACGCATACGGCGAAGCAGAAGGGTGTGCTCGCGGCTTAAAGGAGGACGAGGCGGCCAGCGATAGCGATTGGCGGCTAGTCAGAGCAGCGTGCGCTCGAGCGCCTTCGACCGCTCTTGCGCACAAGTCTCCATAAGGGGCAGCGGATCCCTGAGTGCCCTACCAGGACACTTCCTCGCTGCCGGATGATATTTTCAGCGTTGGACTCTCGCTCATGACTAGCCGCTAAGCGCTATCCTCGCCGCTGCTTTCAGTGAATACGACACCTGCAACCCCCGAATCTTTGGACGCCCACACGCGCGAGCAAATCGATCTCGCACTCGCGCAGTACCAATCGCAACCTGGTCCCCTGCTGCAGGTGCTGCACGCGGTACAGAACCGCTTGCGCTACATCCCGGATGCAGCGGTGCCCATCATTGCCTCTGCGCTGAATCTCTCGCGCGCGGA
>JAAYXG010000256.1 GCA_012516015.1 Lysobacteraceae bacterium
GGGGTCATACTATTGGCCGGCTGCGGCAAAAAGGATGAGGCGCCGACATCAAGCCTCCAAGCAGACCAGATCGACGCTTCCTCGGATATGAGCACCCCGTCGAGCGATGTATCCCACGCTCGATCGCAAATCGACGCAGCTCCGGTCTCCATCGACGACATGATCGAGACCGGGCAAGACGCCTGGATTGCACTCGAAGCCGAGAAGCAAGAGCTGATCGGCGAGATCAAGCGAGCTCGCGATGAATTCGCACGAGCCGACGGTGACGCGAAGAAGGCTGCGAGCGATCGCATTCTCGAAATGCAAGTGGAGTTGTCGCGGCTTTCGCGCTATCGCACGTTGGTGGCGCCGAAAAACGTCCCGCCCGAGTGGCAAGAGCCGTATCGGCTCGAGCGCAACACGGCCGAAGCCGATCTGGTCGTGCGCGTCGGCGACATAGACAACTTGGGATTCGGCTGGCCTGCGGGGTTCGATCCGTTCTCGGGTGAATCGACGCCGCCTCACACGTGGCCGTGGCAACCGGAAAAGGACGATCCCGCGGGAACCGATCGCGTGATGGTGATCTCCGGTCTGCGCGATCGCGACGGCACGCGCAAAGACGGATACTCGAACAGCACCGATCGACCCTACAACGACCCGCAGCCGCTCACGATCAGATTCCCGGCCGATGGCTTGAGCATCAAAGGAGCGGTGCTTCAGCTATTCGTCGACGATTTCCAAGCACCGGTGTTCGGCAATCGCTTCGAAGTGCGCCTCGACGGTCGCGAAGCGCCGGATCTGAGCGCGTCGATCAACGCTTTGAGCCAGACCGGACCCGTCGGCAAGCTCCTCACGCTTCAACTCTTGCCCGAGTACAACGAATTGCTGGAGGACGGCGAGCTCGTCGTTTCCATCGACGATCCGCACACGAACGTCGGCGACGGTTTCTCGATCGATTTCGCGCGCCTGCTGATCAACCCGAGGGAGTGGCAGTACGTAGGCGCCGTCATCGGGGTTGCGCAAGACAAGGCGACGCGAGAACCGATCGCGGGCGTGCTCGTGAGTGCCGGCAACGTGCAGCGGGTGGAGACGGCGGCAGATGGCCGCTTCGAGCTCACCGGAGTCCCCGCAGGCATGGTCGTCACGACAGGGACGCATCCCGACTACCAAGGTGCCTCGGAAACGCGCGATCTGAAGTCCGGCGAAACGCTCGAGATCGTGCTCGAGCTGGAAAAGAACGAAAACACGAGCGAAGCATTTGCCAATCAGCTCGATGCCGAAGGCAAAGTCGATTTGTACGGTATCTATTTCGATGTCGACAAAGACACGCTCAAGCCCGAGTCGGAGCCCACGCTCCAGCAAGTGCGAAAGCTGCTCATCGAGCGCCCGACGCTCACGCTCATCGTCGCCGGGCACACCGATTCGGACGGCAGCGCGGAGTACAACCTCGATCTGTCTCGCCGCCGCGCGGCGTCGGTCGTGCAATGGCTGACGGCGCGCGACATCGACGCATCCCGCCTCGAGCCGCAAGGCATGGGCGAAACTCAACCCGTGGCCGACAACGCGACACCGGCGGGACGCGCCCTCAATCGCCGCGTCGAGATTCGCGATGCGAGACGAAGATGATGTAGGTCGGATTTTGATCCGGCCAAGAATGTGTCGGAACAGATTCGGACCTACATGTGCCCTCCTCCATCCATGTAGGTCGGATTTTAATCCGACCAAGAATGTGTCTGAATAAATTCAGACCTACATGGATGTAGGGAAGCCCGCGTGGCATGGGACATTCGCGGGCCGACCTACACAGCAGGAATTGCGTACTTTCGTTTATTCATCTTGTGCATCCATCGGAGCGCGACA
>JAAYXG010000257.1 GCA_012516015.1 Lysobacteraceae bacterium
GGGCCCGTGACGAGTTGCTCGCCCACTCTCAGAACGGTTGAACGAATCGATCCATCTGCTTGCACGATCGAGGCTGGCCAGGGTGACGCGTCGGGCCAACTCAGGCGATAGAGGTGAGCAACGTAAACGCAGGCGAGCGTTGCCGCGACGGCGACTGCGACTTGAAAGTACCGCCTCCGAAGCGCTCGCGTCGATTGCCTCGGCAGCGCAAGAGGTCGATGAGCAAGCCGAAGCGCGTTTGCGCTCAGCGGCTGAAGCAATCGCTCGAGTGCCTGAATCTCCGGGTGCGGCTTAGCCCTCGGATCACAGAGGTAGTCATCGTACTGTTCACTCATGGGCACGTGCTCCCACTATCTCCAAGTCGAGCGCCAATGCATCGCGCAGCTTCCTTACGCCTCGGTGAAGATTGACGCGTACAGATTCCGGCGTGAGGTCGGTTGCTTCGGCGATCTCGAATGCACTCATGCCCTCCACCAACCTCATGACCAGCGTCTCGCGATAAGCTTGCGGAAGGCTCTGGATAACTCCCAGAACGCGCATCGCATCGATCGCTAGCTCGGGCGTCGCGTGCGTATCGACGATCTCTTCACTGCCTACTGCGACGTAGTGATGTCGCTCGTCAACGGCATCGACTCGGCGTGCGATCGCGACAATCCAGGGTCCAAGCTTCCTTGGATCGCGCAACTGCTTGAGTTTTCGGAATGCGATCAAGAAGCACTCCTGCGTCAGCTCCTCTGCAACGCTAGGCCGAAAGCGCGACAGCAACACGCCATGCACCGATGACACGAACCTCCTATGGAGGTGGCGGAACGCCTCTGTCGATCCGTTCTGAGCCGCGATAACCCAGTCAAGGACGTCCTGATGTGTGCTGTCGTTCAAGAAAGACTCCCTAGTCCCTCTATATGGAGGGCCGAAGCGAACGAATCGTTAACAATGAGGCACCCGACAATCTCCTGTTAACGCTTCCGCGCAGCGATTGCTCTCATATTACGAGGTTACTGCCCGGAGCCCTTTATGAAACGTGTCGTTGACATCTTCGGCGTTGCGCTAGCCGTAATGGGTCTTACTCTCTCGGCCGGCGTTGCCGTCCCGTCGACAAACGCACGGCTACGCGATCTTCCGCCGATGAGCTCCTCTCGTGCCGCCCATACGATGACGACGCTCGAGGACGGCTCCGCGCTCATTGTTGGCGGGTTCATCGCCGACGAGAAGCAAATTGCGGGCGTCGAGATGTTCGATGCAAAGCGGCGGCTATTTCGAACGGTTCGCAACGCGATCACGCCACGCCATAGCCACACAGCCACACTATTACCGAATGGGCGCGTTCTCATCGCCGGCGGCTATGACGCCCAAGCACGCCGCCTGGATGCCGCCGAGATCTTCGATCCGGCGACCTCACAGTTCGTGCCCGCAGGCCGCATGACCGTGCCGCGTGCGGATCACACTGCGGTGCCGCTCCGCGATGGGCGCGTCGCAATCATCGGCGGATCCAGCACCGGCTGGACGATTCTGGACAGCATTGAGCTCTACGATCCGAGCACTGGCGAGTTCACCGACCTCGGACGGATGAACGTTCCGCGCATGTCGAACACGTCGGTTCTCCTGCGCGATGGGCGGATTTTCATAGCCGCAGGAAGACGCGGACGTGGGGCTACCCTCGAAATCTACCGCACCACCGAGATCTTCGACCCGGCAACGGGTCGTTCGACTCGCGCAGCAGACATGCACATCGCTCGACACAAACACGACGCTGTCGTGCTCGCGGACGGTCGAGTGCTCATTACGGGCGGCAGCGACGAGAACGATTCACACGGCAGATATGACAGCGCCGAGATCTTTGATCCTGTGCGCAACATCTTCGTGCCTGCAGCAAGGATGCGCATGGCCCGTTACAAGCACCGAGGATCCTCGAAGCTGCTGCCGAACGGGAAGGCACTGATCGCAGGAGGCGCCGCGCAGGCGGAGCTGTACGATCCGGCTACCGACACGTTCGACCTCGTCGCCAGCGCATCGCAGCTCCATGGACACTTCTCGGCCGTCGGACTCTTACCTGACCATCGAGTCCTGATCACCGGAGGTTACGCTCGCCCGGACTCGCCCAGTTCCGGCGCATGGATCTATGATGAGCTATAAGACCAGCACCACTGGCGCGGTTGGCGCGCGCACGATGCGTGACGATCAATTGCTACTATACGCCTCGCGTCTATGCGCCACTTTGACAACCAAACGGTCAGACGCGAGTCCTCAATCTCGTAGATGATGCGATAGTTGTTCTGCCGCACCCGATACCGCTCTTGCCCGGATAGTTTTCGCAACCCGGCGGTCGTGGCTCGTCGGCGAGCGCTCGAATGCGCTGCAGGATTCGCTTGATGTCCTGCTTCGGAAACGCGCGAAGATCCTTCGCTACGGATCTCTTGAACCGAAGGATCGTGACTTACGCCATGTCGGAGGAATTCGTTCGCGGAGCAGCGGCCGATATTCAAGAGGAGATCCTTTGCGCGTCCTTGGAAGGGAAGCTTGAGTAGTTGCCCGGATTCACTCGATCGAGTGCGGGGATAGCCTGCGATTGCGCTCGAATGTTCGCGATTCGAGGCTTATCGACAAAGCCGCACGGAGCCGAATGAGGAGTCCAAATGAAGCGCCTGTGTTTTCTCGTTCCCGATGTCGAGCGTACGCGCGCGGTCGTCGAACGGCTGCGCGACGCGGGCATTCCCGACAGTCGCATGATGGTCATTGCCAAGGACGACACGCCGCTCGATGACTTGCCGGAAGGCGGCATCGAACGGACGGATTTCTACCCGGCTCTTCAGCGCGGGCTTGCGGCCGGCGGTATCCTGGGCGCGCTCGCGGGACTCATCGTCTTGCGCATGTCTCCGCTGGGTCTCGTGCTTGGAGGCGCAGCCATTCCGCTGTTCTCGATGCTCGGCGCCGGTGCGAGCGGCTTCA
>JAAYXG010000258.1 GCA_012516015.1 Lysobacteraceae bacterium
AGCATCCGTCTCGCGATGGTTTGTCCGGCGTTCGGAGTGGCCCACAATGACGTGTGACGCGCCCGCGTCCTTGAGCATCTCAGCGGAGATATCGCCCGTGTGTGCGCCATCCGGCTCACTGTGGCAATCCTGGCCGCCGGCCATCACGGGCGTGCGATGCAGAAGCTCGGCTGCGCGCCATAGCAGTGTCGACGGCACGCAAACCAGTGCGTCGACTTCGGTCTCGAGACCACGCATGAAGCCGTTGCCGATCGCGACCAGCTCCGGCAGCGACTCTGTAAGGCCGTTCATCTTCCAGTTGCCCGCGATCAGCGGCTTGATACCGGTGGTCATTGTTGCAAGCTCCTTCGATATCTGCCACGCGCCGGATTGCCCGTTATGTCACAATGCGGCGGCATTGGCCGCCCAGAAAGCCATTCGAGCCCGGTTGTCGTATCAAAAACAGGCTACAAAGCAATCGACACCGCAATGGAAGGACGGTATTGCCGTTCACGCGCCGAACTGCGCGCGAAATGGAATGCTCTAGGGGAAGCGTAGACAAACATGCTCACAGCGCTCAGACATGCTGCCGGCACTTGGGTTGCCAAGCTACTCCTCATCCTGCTGGTGCTCAGCTTCGCGGTCTGGGGCATATCCGGCCAGATCACGGGTGGTCTTGGCTCCAATGTCGTGCAGGTCGGCAGCACGAAGGTCTCCGTCCTCGAATATCGTCTCGCCTACGATCGTCAGATCTCGCTTCTGTCGCAGCAGTTCGGCATGCCGATCACGCGTGAACAGGCGCAGGCCTTCGGTATCGACAACCAGGTGCTCGGGCAACTGATCGCAGGCGCAGTGCTCGACGAGCAGGCGCGCGAGATGCGGCTGGGGATGTCGAGCGAGCGGCTTGCCGCGCTGACGGCTGAGGACCCTGCATTTCGTGGCCCCAATGGGCAGTTCGATCGCCAACAGTTCGAGTTCGTGCTTCGACAGGTCGGCATGACGCCTGCGGACTATCTCAAGAACAGGGAACAGGTGGCAACGCGTCAGCAGATCGTCGAGGCGGTTTCCGATGGACTTGTCGTGCCCGGCGCATTCCTTGAGGCAGTGGCGTTGCACCGTGGCGAGGATCGCACTGTCGAGTTCCTGGCCTTGCCTCGCAGCCTCGTTGAACCGATTGAGACGCCATCGCAGGTTCAGGTCGAGACGTGGTTCGAGGAGAACAAGTCGACCTATGCCGCGCCGGAGTACCGCCAGATTTCCTATGTCCAGCTGACAGCCGAGGCAATTGCGGACGCATCGACGATTTCTGACGAAGATACGCGTAGCTACTATGAGCAGAACCGCCAGCGGTTCACGACGCCGGAGCGGCGCACGATCGAGCAACTGGTTTTTGCGGATCGCGCTGCGGCGGATGCCGCGCTAGTGAGTGTTCGCGAAGGCGCCAGCTTCGAGGAGATCGTCGCTGCCGAGGGCAAGACGATGGCGGATGTGCTCCTCGGCACGTTCGAGCGCGACCGTGTCGCCGATCCCGCCGTCGCCGAGGCCGCATTCGCGCTGGAAGCCAACGAAGTCAGCGATGTCGTTGATGGCGCGTTCGGACCGGATCTGGTCCGCGTGACCGGCATCACGGCGGAAGACGTGCGGCCATACGAGAGCGTTGCCGAGCAGATACGCCAGGATATGGCGCTGGACGAAGCGAGCCGGATTCTTCTGGACGTCTACGACGCGTACGAAGACGCGCGTGCGGGTGGCGACTCGATGGCCGAGGCTGCTGCCAGGCAGCGACTCGAAATGGTGACGATCGAAGCCGTCGATCGAAGCGGCCGGACGCCTGATGGCACGGTGCTGAACGACATACCCGAATCGAGCTCTGTGTTGAGCGGCTCGTTCGAGAGCGATGCGGGCATCGAGAACCCTCCGATCAATCTTGGTTCTGAAGGTTATCTCTTCTACGAGGTCGACAGCGTCACACCTGAGCGCGAGCGCACGCTCGATGAGGTGCGCGACCGTGTCGTCGCCGACTGGACCGAGCGCGAGGCGCGCACGA
>JAAYXG010000002.1 GCA_012516015.1 Lysobacteraceae bacterium
ATCCTTCGCGCGATCGTGAGGCCACGCGCGGAGCAATCGAGGCCGGGCCGACCCAGATAGCGGATCTCGCGGTGACTCGAGCAGCCGACGAGCATCGTGCTTCGAATTTGCGCAAGACGAGATCATTTTGAAGAGCGGAAAGTTTTTCCAGCCTCGCGACACTCGGCTAAGATTCTGCTCGCACCGTCATCGATCCAGGCAAGCTCATGAGAACGATCAAGAACCCCGTGCTGACCGGATTCAATCCCGATCCGTCTATTGTTCGCGTCGAGGACGACTACTACATCGCCACCTCGACGTTCGAGTGGTTCCCCGGCGTGCAGATCTCGCATTCGAGAGATCTCGAGCATTGGCGCGTCGTGTCCCGCCCGCTCACTCGCTACTCGCAGCTCGATCTGCGCGGCCGGCCGAACTCCGGCGGCATCTGGGCGCCCGCGTTGAGTTATGCGGATGGGCTGTTCTACTTGATCTACACCGACGTGCGCGGATGGGTCGGCAGCTTCAAGGACGTACGCAACTTCCTCGTTACGGCACCGAGCATCGAAGGTCCCTGGTCCGAGCCCGTCTACCTCAACGCCTCGGGCTTCGATCCCTCGCTTTTTCACGACGACGACGGCCGCAAATGGCTCCTCAACATGCTGTGGGACCATCGCCCGGAGCACAACAGCTTCGGCGGCATCCTGCTGCAAGAATACGATCCCGCGAAGAAGGCGTTGGTCGGTCCGGTCGAGAACATTTTTCTCGGCTCGAGTCTCGGCCTCGTCGAGGGACCGCACATATACAAGGTCGACGGCTGGTATTACTTGCTGACCGCGGAGGGCGGCACGTTCGCCACTCATGCGGAGACGGTCGCGAGGTCGCGATCCATCAAGGGTCCGTACGAGATCATGCCGGGGAATCCGCTCATTACGAGCGCGCGCAATCCCGAGCTTCGCCTGCAATCGGCAGGACACGGATCGCTCGTTCAGCATCGCGACGGTAGCTGGAGCTTCGCGCATCTCTGCCGCAGGCCACTGAAGAACGGCCGCTCCATCCTCGGACGCGAGACGGCGATTCAAACCATCGTCTGGGAGGACGGATGGCCGCGGCTCGCGGGCGGCGGCGATCTGCCGCGAGACACGTTCGAGGCGCCGGAGCTGCCGTCTCACCCGTGGCCCGCCAAGCCGTCGCGCGACGATTTCGATTCGGACGAGCTGTCGATTGAGTGGCAAGCCCCGCGCGTCGCGATCGACGACCGGATCGCGAGCCTCAAGGCGCGCAAAGGCTACCTGCGCTTGTATGGCCGCGAAAGCATCGTTTCGCTCTTCGAGCAGAGTTTGATTGCGCGCAGACAGCAAAGCTTTCACATCGAAGCGTCGACCTGCGTCGAGTTCACGCCGCAGAGCTTCCAGCAAATGGCTGGGCTCGTCGCGTTCTACAGCACCGAGAGCTTCTACTATCTATTCCTCTCCCATGCGCCGCACTCGAAGCGATGTCTCGGCCTCATGCGCTGCGAGCGGGGCAACGTGAGCTATCCTGTCGAGAAGGAATACCCGCTCGACGATCACGAGCGCGTTTATCTCAAGCTGGTCATTCAGGACGACCGTATCCGCTTCTACTATTCGATCGACGGAACGCGGTGGACTGCTGTCGCATGGGAGCAAGACGCTTCCATTCTCGCGGACGAGCACGCCGTCCCCTGCGCGTTTACGGGCAATTTCGTCGGCATGGCATGTCAGGATCTCACAGGCCAGGGCCATCACGCCGACTTCGATTGGTTCGAATACCGAGAACTGGAGTAGCGATCATGATCGATCATACGGGGCTTGCCGTCAGCGATTTCGCGAAGAGCAAAGCGTTCTACACGGCGGCGCTTGCGCCGCTCGGGTACAGCTTGCTCATGGAATTCCCCGCCGCCGAGCGATCACCGGACATAGCGGGTTTCGGCGAGCCTCCCGAGGCGGACTTTTGGATCGTTGCAGGCACACCGAACAAGCCGCCGGTTCATGTCGCGTTTCGCGTCGAGACACGCGCCAAGGTGCGCGCCTTCCACGAAGCCGCGCTCGCCGCCGGCGGCGCGGACAACGGTGGGCCCGGCATCAGGGAGCACTATCATGCGAACTACTATGCGGCATACGTGCTCGATCCCGACGGACACAACATCGAAGCGGTATGTCACTCGCCCGAATGACACGGCAAGGCACGACGCAGCGTTCGCGACGGCTCTCTCGAGCGCGAAGCTCACGATATTGACTCATTCGGCGCGTTTGCACACTTCATCGAGAATCGAGATTCCGAGCTGCTCGTTCACACCGTGCCGGCTCTGCAGCAAACCCAGCGCAGCGAGCGGGAATTCGTCGCGCTTCACGAGTCTGCGCAGCGCCGTACGCTGCGGAGCGCCGAGGCGATCCGCAAATCGCGCAGCGTAGTGTCTGTCGATCATCGGCCAGGTACGCGCGATTTGTTTGCTCTCGATCTGCTCGCGCGTGGGACAGGGATGGACGAGCTGAAACCATTCATCTTCGAGCCTGAGATAAAAGTCGCGTAGCGCCCAGCGCCTGAACATTTCGAGCCCGCAGCTGCTGGGAAGCACCTGCTCGTACGCGATCGTCAGAATGTGCGTGGCTCCCATCTTCGATGCGTCGAGATTGTCGAGCACGTAGCCCCTCGGTAGCGGGGTCACGTCGTACCACGCCTTCTCCGGAATGGCCTCCATCGACAAGAACGCATAGCGATGATTCTCGCCGGATGCGTTCCAGCACTCGAACGTACCTTCCGGATAGATCTCAGCCATTTTCGACCAGTCGCTCGTCGCAAAACCCTCGCGACTCGCCTTCTTGATCTCGTCGATGATGAGATCGAGCGCCGCCGCCTGCATCGGAGACAGATCGACGCTTTGCGCGATGGCGACGCCGCTCGCAAAGAGAGCCGCGAGCAAGGCAGCGGCACCTCGCAACCAGCGCGTTGATTTGCGGCATCGGCTCATGTTTCACCGCAGAGGAGCATCCAAGGTCGTGACAGGCCGGCGCTGTCGGCGGCTCGAGCGCGCTCGAGGTCCATCGACGAGGGAGACTATATTAGTTTGGGAGCGTCCGAAGCGCCTACTTCTCCAGCGAGCCCATTTGGGCGGTTCGGCGCCGTCGCGTCATCCGTCCCCGCAAGCGCGAACCCGCAAAGGACGGAGTAAGGTATAAAGATGCCTAGGGCCAGGTAACCTGGGTCACGACGTCAGCAACAAAGGACAGGATCGACACGTGCCGTCTTGGACCTCCGTTCACATCGCCGCATGTGCGTGTCTCTCGATGTTCGCGTGGAACGTCGCGCTGCCCGACCCGATCAGCGGTTCCATCCGCTTCGGCGACGAGAACTTCGAGGTCGAAGTGCGAACCGTCGGATCGACGCTGCCGTTGAGCGCGCGAGGCTGCAGCAACTTCGACCTGTCGTTCGTTACGGCTGCGCCCGGTGCGAAGCTCCAGCTTCAGAATTCGAAGGGAGCTGAGATCGGCACGGTCGGCGCGTCGAAGATCGTCGAGGTCAGAACGTGCAGGGCGGATCGATACCTCACCGAGCTCGTCTTCGCCGCGCCCGCGACGACGAAGTGGCGCCCTCGAGCCGACGAAACGCTCGGTACGAAGAAGATCCGCTACGCAGCCGACCTCGCTCCCGCCGAGATTCGTTTCGAGCCCCCGATCGAGCTGACGATCTTCGATCAGAACAAGCGGGTCCGACCGATCAGAGTAGCCGGCGTGTCGCGCGCACGTGTGCAAGGCAGTGCACAGCTCGCATTCAGCTCCGACGCCCTGCATTTTCGAACGGCGGGCGCCACCATTCGCCGCGACGGAGGGTTCACGGGATCGGATCTATTTTCGCTCGCGACGGGGAGTCGACCTTTGACGCCCCCGGAAGTCGGTCGCGGATCCGAGATCACGTTGGACGCGGCGCCCGAGGAACCGGCATCGCTCAGCCTCTACTATCCGCTGCGCGGACCGCACGTGCTGGCGCTCTTCGAGGACGAAGCGCAAGGTCTCGCGACCGCTATCGGGAGTTTGCGCGTGGACGGCGCGCAGCGGCTCACGCCCGAGATCACGGTCGTTCGTGCGGAACCGCTCACGCTGGAACGCGGGCCGTTCGATTTCGTCGTCGGCACCGATCAATTCGTGACGGGCTCCCTCGTACTCAGCATCGGCAAGACCGGACTCGAAGTGCGCGACGTCGAGCTCCGCAGCAACCATCCGGAGTTGAGCTTCGGCAGCGACGCGCCGGCGGGCGGTGCGCACACGATGAGCTATGCCACGGTGCCCGGCGGAGCTCCGCTCGAAGTGCCGCTGCGGATGCATGTTCCGATTTCGTGGAGCCCGGGCGAGCACAGCGTTACGGTGACCGTCTCGAGCGAAGGCGGCCTGCGGCGACAGATCCCGTTGACCGTGAACGTGATCGATCGTCATGGCACGACGAGGATCGCCGTCCTCGCCGTGCTCGCCGCCATCGTGATCGGAATCGGCGCAGGCGCGGTCGCCAAGCGCCGCAAAGCACAATCTCGAGAAGCGGCGATCCGCACGCGCATCATCCAACAACATTACGATGACTACACTCGCTATCGGGAGCGTGTCGAAGGGCTCATCGCATCCGAGTCGCCC
>JAAYXG010000259.1 GCA_012516015.1 Lysobacteraceae bacterium
CGGAGCCCGGCTGGAACATGCACACGCCGGAGGAAATCGGCATCGATGCCTTTCAAGCCAAGCGCTCGCCCGATGAGCGCTATCGGACTGCACCCCTGCGCGGCTTATGGACACACACGAAAGGCGGCTTCTACCACGACGGTCGCTTCGCGACGCTCGCCGACGTGGTCGAGCACTACGATGACTTCATGGATCTCGGGCTGAGCGCACGCGAGAAAGCGGACTTGGCGGAGTATTTGAAATCGCTGTGAGCCGGTCGGCTCACAGGTCGCTTGACGGTTGTGCGGAAAGGCTGCTGACCGGCAACCGTCAATGTGAAAGAAGAACAATTCTCCACGCCCCGAACCTACCCGCGCGCCGCCCGGCAGCCTAGACTTGACGCCACACGAGATTGACCAATTGGAGATGGCGTCATGAAGAAGGCGATGGGTCTATTGTTTGCAACGATCTTCGCATCGGCAGCGCACGCGCAGTCGCACGAGCTCGTGAAAAAATGGGAAACGGAAGCGACGCTCAAGGTGCCGGAATCCGTGTACTTCGACGAGAAGCGCAAGACGCTCTATGTCTCCAATATCGACGGTGAGCCCTGGGGCGATGACAAGCGGGGTTCGATCGGCAAGGTGGGATTGGACGGAAAAGTGATCGAGGTCGACTGGGTTTCAGGCCTCAGTGCGCCGAAGGGGATGGCGCTCGTGGGCAACCAGCTCTACGTCGGCGACATCACCGAAGTCGTCGTGATCGACGTCGAGAAGGGCGCCATCGCCAAGCGCATCGCCGTACCCGGCGCGGAGGGTTTGAACGACGTCGCCGCCGATCCGAGCGGCACGGTCTACGTGTCCGATTCGGCGGGCAAGAAGGTTTTCGTCATCGAGGACGGCAAGCCGTCGGTCTATCTGGCGGATCTCAACCGACCGAACGGTTTGCTCCACCATCGCGGTGCGCTCTATGTGCTCGACGGGGACGGCGCTTATCGCGTCGCGAAGGATCGATCCTTGCAGAGGATCACGAAGGGCAGCATCGAAGGCGGGCTCGACGGCATCGAGCCGGTGAGCGAGAACGAGTTCCTCATCTCGGTCTGGCAAGGCACGATGCACTTCGTGAAGGCCGACGGAACGCACGAGCTCCTGCTCGATACGCGCGCCGAGAAAACCAATGCGGCCGATATCGGCTACGACCGCGCGAATCGAATCGTGTACGTGCCGACCTTCTTCAAGAACACGGTCGTCGCCTACGAGCTCAAGCCGGCAAAGAGCGAATAGGGCGAAGGCCGGGGGCGCTCATGGAGCGCCCCCGGCCTGTCTAGTGCTCTGCGCCCGCTCTTGAAATCGCCGGGTCCGACCCTAGCTTCTCCCGTGGGCGCCGGTTCGCGCCCAACCCGAATACGAATGATTGGAGGTGACTGCTTATGGCTCTGGTTCCATACCGTGAGTGGCTCCCCTTCACTCAGTTGAGGGAGGAGATCAACCGCTTGTTCAACGCGTTCGATGAAGGCGAGACGAGCGGTGCGACTGCGACCTGGGTCCCGGCGGTCGATATTCACGAGTACGACGATCGCTTCGAGCTGTACGTCGATCTGCCGGGTGTCGAGCCCAGCGAAGTGGACGTGACATTGGCGAACGGCGTGCTCACGCTGTCGGGCGAGCGTTCGACCGAGAAGCCGGCCGATAAGGACCAGCGCGAGGTCCGAATGCGCGTCGAGCGGGGCAGCGGGCGCTTTTACCGCCGCTTCATTCTCCCGGACAGCATCGATTCGGAGAACATTCGAGCTCGCGGCCGCAACGGCGTCCTCGAGATCTCGATTCAGAAGCAGGCGAAAGCGCAGCCGCGTCGAATCAAAGTCGCGGCGTAACGCCAGTCCTTTTGCAGTCGGAGGGGGTCAGGAGACCCCCTTTCTTGTTTTTCCTCTGCGAAACGCGCCTTCGTTCTGCTGTGGCATCATGCTCGGCCCCCACGGGTGATGCAGGATCCTCATGGCGGACACTTGCGACGTTGTCGTTGTCGGCGGCGGACACAACGGGCTGACCTGCGCCGCTTACTTGGCGGCGGCGGGTCTCCGCGTCATCGTTCTGGAGCGACGCCACGTCGTCGGCGGCGCCGCCGTGACCGAGGAGTTTCACCCAGGCTTTCGCAATTCCGTCGCCTCGTACACTGTCTCGCTGCTCAATCCCAAGGTGATACGGGACCTCGAGCTGGCCCGACACGGTCTGCGCATCGTCGAGCGCGAAATCGCAAATTTCCTGCCGAGCGAGGACGGGCGCTATCTCGCGGTCGGCGCGGGGCAGACGCACGCACAAGTCGCAAAGTTCTCCGCGCGCGACGCGGACCGTCTGGATACGTACGCGCTCCAGCTCGAGCAGATCGCTGACGTATTGCGCGAGACCGTGCTAGAGACGCCGCCGAACGTCGTCGAGGGCGATTGGCGCGCGGGGCTCGCCGAGCTCTTGCGTGCAGGTCGGCTCGGACGTCGTTTGAGCCGGCTCGACCTTCCGATGCGACAGCGACTCCTCAAACTCTTCGCGAGCTCGGCCGGGGACTATCTCGATGAGTGGTTCGAGAGCGCGCCCATCAAAGCGGTGTACGGATTCGACAGCATCGTCGGCAGCTTCACGAGCCCGTACGCGCCGGGCTCGGCGTACGTGCTGTTGCATCACGCCTTTGGCGAAGTCAACGGCAAGAAGAACGTGTGGGGTCACGCGATCGGCGGTATGGGTGCGATCACGCAAGCGATGGCACGGTCCGCCAGCGCACGCGGCGTCGAGATCCGCGTCGAAGAGGAAGTCCGGGAGATCCTCGTCGAGGACGGTAGAGCCGTCGGCGCGGTGACCGCAAAAGGGGAGGCGATCCGCGCACGCGCCGTCGTCTCGAACCTGAATCCGAAATTGTTGTTCCTCGATCTCGTCGATCCCGCAGCGCTTCCGCGCGAATTCATCGAGCACATGCGGGCTTGGCGTTGCGGCTCCGGAACATTCCGCATGAACGTCGCGCTCTCGGAGCTGCCGAGCTTTACGTGCCTGCCAGGCACGACACGACAACCGCATCATACCGCCGGGATCATCATCGCCCCGACGCTCCGCTACATGGAGCAAGCGTACTTCGACGCCCGGACGAGCGGGTGGTCGGCGCAGCCGATCGTGGAGCTCTTGATTCCATCCACACTCGACGAGTCGCTCGCGCCTGCCGGGCAGCACGTCGCAAGCTTGTTCTGTCAGCACGTCGACCCGGTGCTGCCGGACGGAGCATCGTGGGATGCGCGCCGCGAGCAGGTGGCCGATCTCATGATCGAAACCGTCAATCGCTACGCGCCGAACTTCAAGGCCGCGGTGCTCGCGCGGCAGATCATGAGCCCGCTCGACCTCGAGCGTACCTTTGGCTTGATCGGTGGGGACATCTTTCACGGCGCGTTGAGTCTCGATCAGCTGTTCTCCGCGCGGCCGATGCTCGGGTTTGCGGATTACCGATCGCCGTTGCCCGGCTTATATATGTGCGGATCCGGTACGCATCCGGGCGGAGGCGTCACCGGTGCACCGGGCCACAACGCCGCACGCGAAATCGTGCGCGATTTCAAAAGGGGCCGTGCCGGGCGCCGGCGTGGCTAAGTCGAAGGGTGATGCTTGCGATCCTCGGGCTCAACCGGGCAAGAAATCTCGTGCCTCGCGAGAGATTTCCCGATCTGGGGCCGATCAGGTGCGCGCCTTCTTCTTCCAAGACTGGCCTGTACCGGGCCAGGTCGCCTGAGCTCGCTTCTGCGCCGCCGCTTTTCTGATCGCCTGAGACCAATCGATCGAAGCCGCAGGTGCGAACTTGGCCTTTTTCGTCGCCTTCGGCTTCACTTGCTTGGTCTTGGCGGCCGAACGCGGCGCGGCTTTCGATTTCTTCTTCGTCGGCATGAGAGCTCCTCGTTCGATGGCCTCGGTCACGGCGCTTGCGTGCGCATTCTCGCTCCAATCGCGGCCCGTGTCATGAGCGACGAGGCAGCTCGACGTAGAACGTGGCGCCCTGACCTGGCGTGCTTTGCGCCCATAGCTTGCCGTTCATTCGTTGCACCGCCTTGCGGGAGAGCGCGAGGCCGATGCCCGTGCCTTCGTAGTCGCCGTCCGCTTGGAGGCGCTGGAATAGGCTGAAGATCTGGTCGTGATACGCCTGATTGAAGCCGACTCCGTTATCGCGAACCGTAAGTCTCACGAGATCCGCGTCGACCTCGGCATGGATCTCGATCCTCGGCTCGGGAACCTTGCGCGTGAACTTGATCGCGTTGTCGAAGAGATTCCTGAGCACGATCAAGAGCGCCTCCCGATCAACGCGCAGCGTGACGTCGGGTACATCGCATTCGATCGCGACCGGATGAGCTCGGGTGAGCTGAGCCCTCTCGTTGAGGACCTCCTCGACGAGCTCGAGCAAGCTCACGTCGCGGCGTTGGAGCTCGCGACGCTCGACGCGCGAGTACGCGAGCAGACCGTCGATGAGCGCCGCCATGCGCAGCGCACCTTGGCGCACCCGCACGAGATGGTCCAATTCCGCCGCATTCAACTTGCCTTGCGCGCTCTCCACGAGCAAGTGGCTGAAGCCATCGATCGCGCGCAGCGGCGCCTTCAGATCGTGCGAGACGGCATAGGCGAACCCTTCGAGCTCGCTGTAGGCTTCCTGTAGCTGTGCGGTTCGCTCGATGACGCGCCTTTCGAGTTGCGCGGCAAGTGCCCGATAGCGCGCCTCGCTTTCCCTGAGCGCCGCCTCCGTTTCCTTGATGCGCGTGATGTCGACGTGGGAGCCGACCATCGCCACGGGCTTGCCGCGATCGTCGAATCGTACGGTCGCCTGCGTGAGAATCCATCGATACCGTCCGTCGCGGTGAAGCAAGCGAGTTTCGAGTTGCGTATCGCGCTGCGGAGAGCGTTTGAGCTCCTCGGCCCACGCGAGCGCGCGGGCGACGTCATCCGGATGGATTCGCTTGCGCCACTCATCGAGATCGTCGCGCATTTCGTGATCCCCGTATCCGAGTTGACGCTTGTACTCGGTCGAGAAATGCACCTGCTGCGTTTCGAGATCGATTTCGAACAGACCGACATTCCCGGAGCTCGCGACCAAGCGAAGGAGGTGCTCGGTCTCGCGCAGCTCGGCCAGCGTACCTTCGACGTCGAGTCGTGCCCGCTGAAGCTCCGCATACGACTGGTCCAGCCGTGACGTGAGCGTGCGCTCGCGTGCGTAGATCCAGTTCTCTCGCAGAAGCATGACGACCGCAAACAATGCAAGCAATCCTGCATCGATCGCCAGAACGCGAGGAGTCAGGTAATCGTGGAAGCCGATCGCGGCGGCGACGAGGGCGAGCAAGAGGAGACCGGGAATGAGTGCCTCGATACGCCACTTGCGGACCTGTAAGAGCTCGTTCGCCACCATCGAGCGGCCGGTCGCGATGCGTACCTGAGCTTGGCTCGCCAAGTGGATGACTGCGAAGGAGAGGATCCACAGGATATTGAGATAGTCACTCGCACCGAAGTCGTTCACGATGAGCTCGTGGACGAAAAGGAGCGCGGCGGTCGCATGCAAGGCATAGCTCAAAGCGACCAGAATGAGAGGCGCGGTTTCGAGACCCCAACGATGCGACCAGAGGAAGTAGACCGAGAGAATGAACGCGAGGATGATGGAAAACCCTTCCAGAAGCGCTACGGCGATGTAGACAATCGAATGTCCGGACATCGCGATCGGCTCGAATGTCGCAGTCACGATCGCGACCGCGAGGCTGCACACGATCAGCGCTAGATTTCCGATGTTGCGGCCGGTGAGCGGTCTCGCCGCGCTCGGTTCGCGCAGCGCGAACAAGGCAGCGATCGATACGACTCCGAAGGCGGTGAAGAAAAGATCCGATAGGCCCGGAAAGGGAACCGTTGACCCTTTCACGAGCTCGTGCCAGTTCCAAACGAGTTGACCCGTCAACCAGATGGAGAAGGCGATGCCGAACAAGGTCCAAGCGTGCTTGGCATGTCCATCGGACACTCGGCTCGCTTGAAAACAGCCGAGCGCCGCAGCTGCGGCGCTCGCTGTCCAGACGAGATCGGTGATCCACATGGCGACTTCGTCGCGCGCGAAGCCGCCGTAGACCAGAATCGCGTAGGCGACGATGCCGAGTGACCAGACGAACGGCGCCGACCACCACTTTCGTGTAATCGATGCTGATGTGGTATCGGACAGCGCTTGGGCCATGTAGTCCTACGGATTGGAGCCCTGCAAGTAGGCAGCTATACCGGTATCTGCGGCGAGTCGCAGTCGTGGTTTAGCGTATGTCCGTCTCGACTCCCGTGCTGCTAGGCAGCACACGCAGCTCGCCCGTATGTGCACGGAACTCGACCCACTCGGGCCGTATTCCCGGTTGATGGCGTCGTTTCTCCGCGTGCGGTAGCTCGACGTGAGTTGGACGGAGCGGCTGATGCAGATACACGTCAATACGGATCGCCACATTCGAGGCGGCGGGAACCTGCAGGAGCGCGTGCAGGCGATGGTTCGCGATGCGGTGTCGCATCTGAGCGATCGCATCACGCGAATCGAAGTTCATCTGAGCGACGAGAACAGCGAGAAGAGCGGCGATAAGGACAAGCGCTGCATGCTGGAGGCACGGGTGGGCGGACTGCGGCCGATCGCGGTGACCCACCAGGCCGAAACGCTCGCGCTCGCAATCGATGGCGCAGCCGAGAAGCTCGAACGGACGCTCGAGAGCACGTTGGGTAGGTTGAGCTCCTGAACGGAAGAGGTGACGTGTGACGAGCAAGGGCTGTCGGGCCCGTCACCCGTCACGCGTCACTCCCATCTCAGTCGTTCATTGTGCCGGCATCGATCCATTGCCGCACTCGAGCAATGGTCGCCTCATCGAGGAAAGGTCCGCCGAGCGGCATGCGTGCGCCCGTGATCGACGGCGCGCCTTCGAGCTTGTGAATGAGATAGCTATTGGCGGCATCGCCCGGCGCGACGCGAAGCACGGCGGGTTGCTCGCTGCTCGCTACGCCGACGAGCGCGGCGAAGGTCGCGGCGGCGTCCGAGAGGTTCATCGAACCGGGGAGCGCAGCGCCCGAGCCGTTATGGCAGGCGGAGCAGATCGGCGTGAAGATTTCCGCCTGAAGCTGCGACAGAGTGACCGCCGCAGGCGGCGGTGGCGGTGCCGGCGGTGTTGCGACGATCTGCCCCCGCACGGCGCCATCGGGCAAGCCGCTCGTGTGCACATCGGCATACCACCGATTCTCGGTGAAGCCCTGCAGTTGTTCAGCGCTCACAGCTTGTCGTTCGGCGAACCAGTGGTTCGGATCGGCTTGCGTCGGCGCCAAAGCGAACACGACATCCGGCGCGTTCTCGCCCTCAGGCGCGCTATGCACGTGCGCCTCCGTCGGCTCGACGAGCGCGCTCGTGACCGCATGGACTGTCGCCGTACCCGACGCAGTATCGATCGTCGCGGCAACGGTGCCGCTCGCGGCGTCGGGCGCGGCCGGGACGACTTGATCGTTGCTCATCGGACTGAACACGACCGTGACGTTCTCCGGTTTTAGCTGCCCGCGGATTTCACCGGTCGGATGCGCTGCGGAATGTACGTTCACGTAGAGAGCGCCGGCCAAGAGATTGTCGACATCCTCCGGCGAGAGCGCTCCGTCGGCGACCGCATTCCAACGGTTCGGATCTGCCGGATCCTGCACGAAGTCGACGACCACAGGACCGTTGTCGCCGGCAAAGCCGCGATGGATGTGAGCGAGCGTCGCAGTGATCCCTTCCAGCGTCACGCCGCCCGCGACCGCGCCGGTGAGCAGGTTGAAAGTGATGTCACCTTCGCCGGTCGCGCTCGATTCGATCGCGGGAAGCACTTCCGCATTCGATAGCTCCACGTGAATCACTGGGTTGTTGAGGACGGTGTACGTCACCGCGCTCGAGGTCGCCGTGCGCGCCGACGAGTCCGTCGCGCGCGCCGTCACGGCGTGCTCGCCATCCGCAACAGCCGAGGTGTCCCAATCGATCGTGTAGGGCTCAGCCGTTGCGTTTCCGATCACGGTTCCGTCGACGAGGAACTCGACCATCGTCACCGTCACTCCGCTCGGGGCGGTGACAGTGGCCGAGAGCGGAAGCGTGCGATTCACCGTCCCGGCGGGTGCCGGGGCGACGACCACGGTCGGTAGCGGCGGCGGTGGCGGCTCCGATGGATTGTTGGGTGGCGCCGATCCGCCGCCGCCCCCGCCTCCGCATCCGAAAAGGGCAACGGTCGGCAACAGGACGACCGTCATCATTCTCCACACGCAGCTCACTGTTTTCATGGTCCCCTCGTGATTCGTTCACGCCGCGGCTCACGCACGCATGCGCGTTCAACGCGAACATGAGTGCCCTCGCGTCGTCCGGAAAGTTCAACGTTCGCGATAGAACCTCTTCGCCGCGCGAAGACACCTACCGCCGTTGTTCGAGGATGGCGGACGGAACGATCGAGGCGGAATCATGGGAACGCGAACCCTCGTGGTGTGTGCCGCGTGCATCGTGCTCGCTGGCTGCGCAGGTAACGGTGAAGGTCTGGATGAGAACGGTCGGCCCGTGGAGGAGGGCGGCGGCGGATCGGGCGTGCTCACGGCCGACTTCGCCTCGATTCAGGCAAACGTCTTTACGCCGATCTGTACCGGCTGTCACACGGGTGCCGCAGCGCCGCTCGGCTTGCGGCTCGACGAGGGCGTCTCGTATGCGCTGCTCGTCAACGCGCCGAGCACGGAAGTGCCAGGGCTCCTGCGCGTCGCCCCTGGCGATCCGAGCTCGAGCTACCTCATTCAGAAGCTGGAAGGGACGGCGCAAGTCGGCGCACGCATGCCGCTCGGCGGCGCGCCGCTTCCTCAAGAAACGATCGCGGTCATTCGTCAGTGGATCGCCGAGGGCGCACAGTCGTCGCCTCAATCGACGTTCCCGACTTCGCTGCGCGCGGCGTGGCCGATGCAAGGTGCCGTGCTCGACGGGCTCTCCTCGATTGTCGTCACCGCGGACGCAGAGATCGATACGACCGTTCTGACCGCCGGCACGCTCGTGCTCATGCGCAGCGGCGGCGACGGCGTGCTCGGCAGCGAGGATGACATCGAGGTGCCCGCTGAGATCGAGCTGCGTTCGCTTTCGCCGACGGTCTTCGCGATCAGAGCGCGGGCCGGCGAATGGCCCGCCGATGTCTACGCGCTTCAGATCAGCGGCGGCGGGCCGCTAGCGGTCACCGATCTTCGCGCGGTGGCGATCGACGGCGACGCCGATGGAATTCCCGGCGGAGATTATGTGCTCACGTTCGAGGTGGAGGAGTCGAGATGATGCGAGCGATTGCGGCGATTCTGATCGGTTGCGCACTGCTCGCGCCGAGCGTAGCGGATGCCGAGCCGTACTTCGCCGTGCGCCAGGGCATGAAGTGCGTCGCCTGTCACGTGAATCCGAGCGGCGGCGGTATGCGCAACGCCTACGGCAACATGTGGGCGCAAACGGTGCTTCCCGAGCGGCGCATCGAGGTTTCGGACAGGGAGATGTGGAGCGGTGCAATCAATCGGCATCTCGCCGTAGGCGGTAACTTGCGAGCGAACGGTCAGTATCTCGACGTGCCGAACGAAGCAGCGCAGTCGGAGTTCGATGTCGAGGAGGCGCGCATCTACGGTGCCGCAACGATCGTGCCCGACCGCTTGCTCGTCTATGTCGATGAAAGGATCGCGCCGGGAGGGAGTGTGAATCTCGAGGCGTATGTGCGGCTCTCGACGGCCGATCAACGATGGTACGTAAAGGCGGGTCAGATGTTCCTGCCGTACGGATGGCGGCTCGAGGATGACGGCGCATTCATACGCCAGGCGACGGGAATCGGCTTTGCGACGCCCGACAAAGGCGTCGAAGTCGGTTTCGAAACGAATACGTGGTCGACGCAACTGGCGATTACGAATGGGACGGCCGGCGGCGCCGAGACCGACAGTGTTAAACAAGCGAGCTTGCGGACCGAGCACATTCGCTCTCTCTGGCGCTTGGGGGCGAGCGTCAACTACAACGACGCCGACACGGGGGAGCGATACATGCAAGGGCTCTTCGCCGGGCTCAAAACCGGACCCGTCGCGTGGCTCGCCGAAGCGGACTACATCACGGATGACAGCTTTGCGGCGCGCCGGAAACTGTGGGCAGGACTCATCGAAGCGAACTGGATGTTCAAGAACGGCCACAACTTGAAGCTCACCGCCGAGTACTTCGACCCGGACGATGACGTCGATGAAGACGAACAGAATCGGTTCAGTCTCGTCTGGGAGTATTTCCCCATCCAGTTCCTGCAGCTTCGCGCGGGCGCTCGTGTCTATGACGGTATTCCGCAGAACGACCTGCAGAATCGCAAGCTCTACTTCGTGCAGATGCACGGCTTCTTTTGATGATGTGCGGATGCCCGTGCCCGTGAGCCGCCACACAGGCGCGTGACCCTCCGTCTTCGCCGCGCAGTCGGCCGCCGCGCGATTCGGGAACCTCCTGCGATCGACTTTCGTCGATGGCGGCACGTACCCCTTTTTCTTGGAGCGGAAAGAAAATGCGTGTTCCTCTGGCATCGATCGCTTTGGCCTCGCTATTCGCCTTCTCTCCGGCGAGTTTCGCCTCTCCGGAGCATGCGCCGTCGGCTTCGCCGCCGCCGAG
>JAAYXG010000260.1 GCA_012516015.1 Lysobacteraceae bacterium
GGCATCCGCACCAAGCCGATCATCATCGGCCCGGTGACGTATCTGGCACTCGGCAAAGCCAAGGACGACACGGACAAGCTCGCGCTGCTGCCGCGGCTCCTGCCCGCGTATTTGCAGCTCTTGTCTACGCTTGCGGATCAAGGCGTCGAATGGATTCAAATCGACGAGCCGATACTGGTTACGGAGCTGTCCGAGCCATGGAAACGGGCGTTCGGTTCCGCATACGAAGCCCTCGACACCGGCAAGGTCAAGCTGCTGCTCGCCACGTATTTCGGCCAGCTGCTGGACAATCTCTCCTTGATCAACAGCCTTCCGATTCAGGGCGTGCACGTCGATGCGATCAACGCGCGTGCCGAGATCGAAGCGCTCATCACACAGTCACCCTCGGATCGAGTCGTCTCGCTCGGCGTCATCGACGGACGCAACATATGGAAGACGGATCTGAGCGCAACGCTCGACTTGCTCGAGCCCGTCGCCGAGAAACTCGGCGAACGTCTCTGGATTGCGCCGTCGTGCTCGCTGCTGCACGTCCCGGTGGATCTCGACAGCGAGCAGAAACTGGATCCAGAGATCAAGTCTTGGCTCGCATTCGCGCTACAGAAGCTCGATGAGCTGGAGATCATTGCCCGGGCACTCGAGCAAGGCCGCCCGGCGGTACGAGCCGAGCTGGACGCAAACCGCACCACGCTCGATGCGCGGCGGCGATCGTCTCGCGTCAATGACCCTGCCGTGAAGGCCGCCGTCGCCGCGATCGACGAATCCCTTGGACGGCGCGCGAGCCCGTATGCGAGGCGCGCACGAAAGCAGGTGGCATTGCTGCAACTACCCAAGTTCCCGACGACGACAATCGGCTCCTTTCCGCAAACCGCCGAGATCCGTCAAGTGCGCCGGCGATTCAAGGCTGGCGAGATCGACGCGAACGCGTATGAGGCGGCCATGCGCGGAGAAATCGCGCGCTGCGTTGAAGAGCAGCATGCGCTCGGGTTGGATGTGCTCGTGCACGGAGAGGCGGAGCGCAACGACATGGTCGAGTACTTCGGAGAACAGCTTGCGGGCTATGCGTTCAGCCAGTTCGGATGGGTGCAATCCTACGGCTCGCGCTGCGTGAAGCCGCCGATCCTGTATGGCGACATCAGTCGACCCAAAGCGATGACCGTCGAGTGGATCAAGTACGCCGCGTCGCTCACGAACAAGCCGATGAAAGGCATGCTCACCGGCCCGGTGACGCTTCTCAATTGGTCGTTTGTGCGTGACGACCAGCCGCGTTCCGTCTCCTGCAAACAGCTTGCACTCGCCATCCGCGAAGAAGTGCTCGACCTGGAGAAAGCCGGCGTACGCATCATCCAGATCGATGAAGCCGCCCTGCGCGAGGGTTTGCCGCTTCGTCGATCACAGCGGCAGGAATACCTCGACTGGGCGGTGGAGTCGTTTCGGATCTCCGCGAATGGCGTGCAAGACGAGACGCAGATCCACACGCACATGTGCTATTCCGAGTTCAACGACATCATCGACTCCATCGCCGCGATGGATGCGGACGTCATCACAATCGAAACGTCGCGCTCCGACATGGAATTACTCGATGCGTTCGAGGACTTCGAATATCCGAACGAGATCGGTCCCGGCGTTTACGACATTCATTCGCCGAACGTCCCGACGCAAGAGCACATCGTGAAGCTGATGCGGCAGGCGGCCGAGCGCATTCCCGCAGAACGTTTGTGGGTCAACCCCGATTGCGGCCTGAAGACTCGCCAATGGAGCGAAGTCATTCCGGCGCTCGCGAACATGGTGGCGGCAGCCAAGA
>JAAYXG010000261.1 GCA_012516015.1 Lysobacteraceae bacterium
CGTTCATCGTGTCCTCGATGTCGATCTCGGGGCGCCATACGCACTGGTCGCGGAAATAGCCATCGTGGTGCTCGTTGTCCCAATAAAGCGCCTTGAGCCCGGGATCGGCCGATAGATCGAAATAGAACGTGCAAGCCTGCTTCTCGGGACACGTGCGGTAGCGCTCATGGTAACTCTTCAGCCCCATGCGCTTCGCCGTCGCCGGCGTATAGAACTCCCGCTTGCCGTACGCCAGCACGAGCTCGGGCTGCGCTCCGAGCCACCAGTTCACGAGGTCGAAGTGATGGGTCGCCTTGTGCACCATCAAACCACCCGAGATCTTCTTCTGGCTATGCCAACGCCGGAAGTAGTCGGCGCCATGAACCGTATTCAACAGCCAGTTGAAATCGACCGACAGCACATCGCCGATGGCGTTGTTCATCAGTAGATCCTTGATCTGCGTACGCGGCGGCGAATAGCGATAGTTGAACGTGACACGGACGTGTCGGTTGTTGCGTCCGCATGCATCCAAAATGCGCTGCGCCTTCTCCGCCGTCGTCGTCATCGGCTTCTCGGTGATGGCATCGCACCCGGCATCGAGCGCACGTACGATGTAGTCATCGTGCGTGGAATCCGGCGTCGTGACGATGACGACGTCGGGTCTCGCTTCGACGAGCATCCGGTCGAAATCAGCGGCCGCATACGTCTTCGGCCGCGCACCCGCACTCTCCGCATTGCGTGCCGCCAACGCGAGCCGACCGGGATTCGTATCGCACAACGCGACGAGCTCATTGCGGTCACGATACTTCCCGGTGATCGCGCCCTGGAACATGCGCGCGCGCGAGCCGAGCCCCACGATTGCAAACTTCTTGCGAGCGGTGCCCGCGTGACCGAGCGTGGCAAGGCCCAGCGCAAGACCGCCGGCCGACTTGATCAGAGTGCGTCGATCGATCGTCATGTCTCCCCCGAGAAAGGTCGTTCTGTGTGCCAGTGTGCCAGCGCCGGCGAGCATAGCATCCGGCCTGGCATCGCTCCGCACGCTGGACAGGCGAGTCGGCAGTTCACAGTTCGCGTCGATAGGGCAGATCTCAGCTTTGACATTCGGTTAAAGTCCAAACTCGCATGCTCCCCTACTCCGAAGAACAAGCAGGCCGCCGTCGGCTCGTTCGCAAGCGGCTCATCCTCGGCGTCGTGCTCGCCTGGTGGATCGGACTCGGCACGTGGCATTCGCTCAAGCCCATGCCGCCCGGCACCGATATCGCAACCGATCCGGTTCTTGTCGAGCCGGAGAATGTCGAGTTTCTGTATGACCTGACGTATGCCGACGCATACGGGCGTGCGCAGCACGAGCAACAGATCTTCGATGCGGTGTTTCGCATCATCGAGGAGGCGGAGAGCTTCCTCGTCGCGGATTTCTTCTTGGTCAACGATCTGATGGGCGCTGCAAGCGAAGTGCATCGTCCGCTCAGTCGGGAGATCGTCGAGAAGCTCATCGAGCGCAAGAAGGCACGGCCGGACCTCGCGATCCTGTTCGTCACGGATCCGATCAACGATGTCTACGGCGGGATGCGCGCGCCTATGCTGGATGCGATGCGCAGCGCCGGTATCGAGGTCGTCACCACGAATCTAAGCGCTCTGCGAGATTCCAACCCGTTGTACTCGCCCATCTGGCGGACTTTCGTGCAATGGTGGGGCAACTCGCCTGAAGGCGGCTCGATGACGAATCCGTTCACGAGCGAGCCGGCGCCGATCACGCTGCGAAGTTGGCTCGCGCTCCTCAACTTCAAGGCGAATCATCGCAAGCTCATCGTCGCGGATCGCGCCGACCAATCGCTCGTCGCGCTCGTGACCTCGGCGAATCCGCACGATGCGAGCAGCGCCCACTCGAACGTCGCCGTTCGCTTCACGGGCGCGCTCGCCCAGGAGATCGTGGCGAGCGAGATGGCGATCGCTCGCTTCTCGGGGTGGCGCGGCCACATCTATGCGCCCAGCCTCGAAAGCGCTTCGACTGCATCCGACGCCGAGGCCGTTCAGCTGCGCTTCCTGAGCGAGGAGGCCATCCGCGACCATTTGCTCGAGCAGATTCGCGCCGCGCGCAACGGCGATGCGATCGACATCGCCACGTTCTACTTGTCCGACAGGAAGATCATTCGAGCATTGCTCGATGCCGCCGTTCGCGACGTTGCGATCCGTTTGATCCTCGATGCGAATCGCGATGCTTTCGGACGACGCAAGGACGGCGTTCCCAACCGCCCCGTCGCGAATGAACTCGTGGAAAGAAGCGAGGGGAAGATCGAGGTTCGCTGGTACCGCACGCACGGCGAGCAGTTTCACACGAAGCTCGCGCTGGTCCGCCGCGGCGATCGCCTCGTCGCATCGCTCGGTTCGGCGAATCTCACGCGACGCAATCTCGCCAACTACAACCTGGAAGCGAACATCGCGATCGAGCTTGCGGCAAGCGCACCGCTCGCGATCGAAATGCAAGCGTACTTCGAACGGCTCTGGACCAATGATGGCCCGCCGGGCACGCAATTCACCGTGCCCTTCGGCGCATTCGAAGACGACGACCGCGGCCGCTACTGGCGCTATCGCATCATGGAAGCAACGGGGCTGAGCACATTTTAAGAATCAGAGAAGAGTCACTCTCGCCACGCACGCCAAGCTCGCCAAGGTAAGAAAACAAGACTCTGCGAGAGTACTTCTTTATTCCGGCTCTTACCTTGGCGTGCTTCGCGAGAGATTCTTCTTATCTCGTAGCGCTCTGCAGCGCTGCTGCGTCGTTCTTCACCGCCGTCGCGACTTGCTCTCCCAAATCGAGGATTGCGCGGTGGGCTGCCATCTCGAAGGCCGCGGCGACCGCGCTCATGCGGTTGTCGTCCGCATCGACGCGCGCCTGCGATTGCACGGTGGCGACGAGCTCGCGATCGGCGACCCGAATCAAGCGACCGACGAACGTCACGTGAATACTCGGAACGTCGACTCGGGGGACGTACTCCGCTTGGAAGTCGCGCACTTGAAGGTCCAAGACATACTCGCCCGCGACCCGCGTTTGCTCCGGCGTGACGCTGCGAAAGATCTTTTGATTTTCGAGCGAATCGACGACCAAGTTCTGCACGACTTCGATCGCGCGGCTTCCCCAACGAACGCGCCGGTAATAATCGAGCTCTCGCCCCTTCAGAACGGCGATGCGATCGCTGTCGAGTCCCGCGGCCATGTCGGGTCGGCTGATCGACAGATCCACCGGGATCGGCGTACGTAATTCCTGTGCCGGCGGCACTGCAGCGAGCACGTAGTTGGCGGGTACGGGCGTGTCGCTGTCGAAGAGCGATCCAGCGCTGCAGCCCGCAAGCGCGACTACGCCGATCGCCATCGTAATCCGCAAGCGGCTCGACTTCCTTGGCTCCTTCATGGCCGAATCTCCACGCCGCTCTCCTGAGGCTCATAGATGATCTGCGATGGGTTCTCTTGCAGATTCCGTGACAGATCGCGGAACTCGCGCGCGGCGGAACGCGCCTCGCGCACGAGCCGCTCCACCTCGAACAATCCTTGCTCGGCGAAATGACCGAGCTGCGTTTCGCTCTTGCGCGCGAACGCGTCGATGCGCTCGGAGGTCTTCACCAGATTGTCCGCGACCTCGGACATACGTGCCACGGCGTCGCGTACGCCAGGGCGCGCTTCATCCGACATCGCTCGCAGCGACTCGGCCGCACCATTGATCTCGGTCACGGTGCTTCGCAGCTCCTTTACGAGGCTCGCGACATCTTTCGAAGTCTGCGGCAACGTGGCCGTCGCAGCCCGGACATCCCTGATCGTGCCCGCTAAGCCCGCCAAATTCTCGTCCGACAGCACGCGTCCCAAACGCTCCAGGATGGAGGTCGCACGGCTCATGAGCTCGGGCAGACTCGCGAGGAAGACATCGAAATCCGACGCGACGGAATCGATGACGGGATACTGCTCTCCGGTTCGAAGCGGCTGCGTCTTGTCGGCGCCGGCCTGCTCTTTGAGATTGACGTACAAGAGACCCGTCACCCCCTGTATGCCGAGGCTCGCCCGCGTCGCGGACGAGATCGGCGCGCGGCTGTCGATCTCCGCGACGACGAGCACTCGACTCGCATCCGTGGGATCGATCGAGATCCGCCGAACGCGGCCGACGTCGACACCGAGATAGCGCACGGGGCTGCCGCGATCCAAGCCGCTCACGCTGCCCGCAAAATAGATCTCGTAAAGGTTGTACTCGCGTCCATCCCTCGCATCCGTGTACCAAAGCACGAACAACACCGCCATCGCGATGGCGATCAGGATGAACGCGCCGACCGCGACATACTTGGCATCGCGTTCCATGAGTTAGGTCGCTCCTGCCGTGGCTTGAGCCGCGCGGGCGCGCGGGCCGTGGAAGTATTCTTGGATCCACGGATGGGGATTGCTCATGATGCCTGCGAGCGTATCGACCACGATTTTCCTGTCAACCAGAACTGCAACTCGATCGCATGTCGCGATTAAGGTATCGAGGTCGTGGGTGATCATCACGATGGTGAGCCGGAGACTGCGATGCAGGTAGACGATCAGTTCGTCGAAGCTCGCTGCGGAGATCGGATCGAGACCGGCAGTCGGCTCATCGAGGAAGAGGATATCCGGATCCAAAGCGAGCGCACGCGCGAGGGCGGCCCGCTTGACCATGCCTCCCGAGAGCTGCGAGGGCAGCTTTCCGGCCGCTTCGATGGGTAGGCCGACCATGCGCAAGCGCAGC
>JAAYXG010000262.1 GCA_012516015.1 Lysobacteraceae bacterium
GCGGACAAGCACACGTTCGACATCGACGTCGTCATGGATCGCGTCCGCGAGGCGGTCAGGCCCTTTCCGAAAGCCGCCATGTTCGAGCTTCGCGACGACGGCTTCGACTCACCCTTCGAGCAGCTCGTCGCCTGTATCCTCTCGATTCGCACCCGGGACGAAACCAGCCTCGTCGCCGCCCGCCGCCTCTTTGCCGAGGCCCGCACGCCCGACGCGCTCGCTTCGATGGATCCCGAGGAAATCAACGTCGCCATCGAGGACGTCACCTACCATGAGCGCAAGGCCGTCCAGATTCGCGACATCGCTGTTGTCGTCCGCGACAACCACGGCGGCGAGCTGCCCTGCGATCCCGACCTGATGCAATCGTTCCCCGGCGTCGGGCCGAAGTGCGCGAACCTCGCCTCCGGAGTCGCCTGCGGCATCGAGCGAATCAGCGTCGACATCCATGTCCACCGCGTCACCAACCGATGGGGGTACGTCGCGACCAGGACGCCCGAACGGACGATGGTCGTCCTCGAAGAGATCCTGCCTCGTCGGTACTGGATCGCGATCAACGAGCGCCTCGTGCCCTTCGGCAAGCACATTTGCACCGGCATACGCCCCAAATGCTCCACCTGCCCCGTCCTCGACATGTGCCAGCAAGTCGGCGTGACAGAGCATCGGTGACGAACTGCACATGGTTGTGGAACCGAAGCCTGTGAAGCAGATTGAATGAGTACAATCGTCCGCATGCGCTAGGGCCTAACGTGTGTCGGAGGAGGATTGCGTGCAAGCATGTGGGCATGGTCGCGATTCAAGCGAAGTGAGACTCTTCTACCGGATCGCACGCAACGATCCTCCCAGCGTTTCTGATATGAGTTCACATTTGGAGCTTGGCATTCCGCTCCGCCGAACTGATCCTGAATCACTCAGAATGGCAAGTGGGATCTCGCTCTTTGGCTCGATCGAGCGGGCCAGGAAACAGGCGAAGCGAAAACCTTGGTGGGGCAAGGCCTACATTGCGGAAGTTGCAATTCCACTGGATCACGTTCGAGTTGAGAAAACTGCTGGTCCCGGCCACTACACGGCCTGGTGCGACCCGAATGATATGCTGACCTACGTGAGACGCGTTGAGCGCGTCTGACTTGCCAAGAGGAGGTGCGCGACATGGTTTACGCGCTCTGGGACACTCGCACAACCAACCTCGTCGCCGCATATGACACCGAGAAAGAAGCACTGGAGCTCGTGCTGCACGGCATCGAACGCAACGGCCCTCGAGATACCGATACGCTGGTCCTCGAGGTCGAGGATGAGGACGGCGAGCTTGTTTTCACAGTTCAAGGTCAGGCTCTCGCGGAGTTGGCGAGAAAGCGACTTCGTGAAACTCGCATCGCGGGATAGCGTCGTCGCAAACAGCTATCTTGATGACCTGGAAGCGCGGGCAGAAGAATCTGCCCGCGCTTTTCTGTGATTTGGCGTGTAAACGTGAATCGCCAACGGCTCCACCAGCGCAGGCCAGGATGGCATCGGTCGTGCAAATGCGCTCGCAGCGCCCGGCACGTGCCGGGATGCACGTCTTGTGCGAGGAGCGTCGAGCATGGACGGTCAC
>JAAYXG010000263.1 GCA_012516015.1 Lysobacteraceae bacterium
GCGTTCGACGCGAGGTCGGGCCCAACAACTTCCGCGTGAACGATTTCTTGGAGGTCGAACGAGGACGGCTACTCCATGCCAGAGGTCGTTACACGCAGGCAGAAGAGCACCTGCGGCGCGCGCTGCGCGCGATCGCACCCGAGGAGAAGCGGATCCAGGCGAACGCGCACTTGGCCTTGGGCCGCACGCTCCTCGCGCTTCGGCGCTGCGACGAATCGATCGAAGAGCTCGAACGTGCGTACGCGCTCAGAAGCGAAGTGATGCCGCCGCAGAATTGGTTCATCTACGAAGCGCAAAGCGCGCTCGGCGATGCGCTGAGCGTGTGCGGTCGCTTGGAAGCAGCGGAGCCGCATCTCGTCAAGAGCGTCGAACGGCTGCAAGCGTTGCGTCGCGAAGGGGATTTGCGGCGCCTCGAGGCCGAGCGCGCGCTCGCTGAACATCGCGAGCGGTAGACGGAAAGCGGAGGGCCCTTTAGCCCCGGGTCCCCTCGGAGCCCCCCGCCCCCGAACGCTTAGACGGCTTGCTTGCGTCGACGGAACGCGCCCACCCCGAGCACGCCGAGCCCGAGCAGGCCGAGCGTCGCGGGTTCGGGAACGTTTACTCCTCTTACGCCGCTGACCAGCACGACGAAGTCGTTGTAGTCCTGGTCCCAGCGCGAAGACGCGAGATCCTCCCATCCGAAGATGTAGCTGCCGCCGAGCTGGTAGGCGACCATGTGGTCGGCACCGTCGGTATTGAGAGAGCTCTGCGAGAACCAGAGCCCGTCGGGCGTGTCGAGGTAGAAGCCGAAGACACTGCTCGTGAACGTTCCGGGTAGCGTGAACGCCGCGGCGCAGCTCGACGCGGGGCACGCATTCGCGTGTCCGCCGAGTATCTCGTGCCGATTCGTGGGATCGAGAATGTCGTAGATGCCGAACGCGTTCAGATCCTTGTAACCCGCGAGCTCGACGATGATGCCCGCCAACCCGATATTGAAGCCGGAGAACGCGAACGCTTCGTCGAGGGCGTGTTGGTCGGTCGTGGCGTCGAGGGTCCCCGAGCCTGTATAGGTGTTCAGAACCTGCTGCAGATTCGTTTCCGGCCCGTCGAGGCGAATCGGAGTCGCCTGTGCACCGGTTGCGACTAGTGCGCCTGTCGCTGCAATCCAAGCCAGAAAGCTCTTCATTGTCCGTCGTCCTCCATGAACCGCGCACCTTGCGCGGTCGTGTTCAAGACGATTGCAAGCAAGATGCCTGATCGGGCGATTCAGGGAAAAGACCATGCGAATTCGCGTTTCGGGGCGTCACACTGTGATGCGGGTCTCACTTTTTCGGCCTTTGGGGACCGCGCCGTGACGAGTCGCCCCGCATCGTCGCGGGTGACTGTAAACATCTTCGACTGAGAACTCCGTTGTTGAGGGGAGGTCGTCGTTTTACATAGTCTTAGCGCCCTGGTGGCCGTTCCTCAAGCGACTTGCCGGTTTCAGATGCTCATGCGTTGGCTGATCACCTTCACCATCCTGTCCCTCGCGTCGCTTGCCGGTCTGCCGACCGCGCGCGCCGATGTCGAGACCGCCTTCGTGCGCCCTGCGGAGCTCGAGCCCGACATCGCGTTCTGGCGACGTGTCTACACCGAAGTGACGACGAGCGGCGGATTCATTCACGACGCCTCGAATCTCGCGGTCGTCTACGAGGTGATCGAGCTGCCGAAGAATCTCTCGCCGCGCCAGCGATCGAAGCGCATCGACGACGCGAAGAAAAAGTACGTCCGCATCCTCGAGCGCTTGGCACAGGGCGCGGAGGACTTGAGCGCCGAGGAGAAGCGCGTGCAGGCGCTTTGGCCGAAGAACACGCGGCGTTCGCGGTTCGAGCGAGCGTCCGAGGA
>JAAYXG010000264.1 GCA_012516015.1 Lysobacteraceae bacterium
AATCTGTTCGGGATCAAGGCAGGCGGCACTTGGACCGGCGATGTCGTGCATGCATTGACGACCGAAATAGAGGAGGGCGCGGCGAGTAAGCGTAAGGAAGCGTTCCGTCGCTATCCCGATCTCGCCCACGCATTCGACGACTATGCGAGCTTACTGCTCGATAAGTCACGGTACGCCGGCGCCGTGAACGTCGGGGGCAACGCAGCTGCGTTCGCGGCGGGCTTGGTACAGGGACGCTATGCGACCGATCCGCTGTACGCGCAGAAGATCGTCAGTCTCGCGCGTCAGGTACGCGAAATCGGCCTGCCGTCAGCGCTCGACGTCGGAGCTCGATGAAATGACGGGCTCCACGGTATTCGCATCGATCACTCGCGCGCGAATCACGCGGCCGTTCGTCTTATTGCGCACTTGTATGATCTCGTGTCGCCGGCCCGCCGCCAGCGCTTCGCCTGCGACCTGCACCTCTACGCCCGTATTACGCGCGACGATCGCGACATTCGTGCCACGTCGTACGAGCAACGGTTCGATCAACCAGCGTCGACTCACGGGCTGTCCGCTGCGCAGCGCCCGGCGACTGGTTTTGCCTGCGACCAGCGCAGGATCCGAAATGGCATCCTCGGGCGCCGTGACCTCGCGACGTTCGAGAGCAAGTGACGAGGCATCGATCACATCGCCTGCACGCAAACTGCGCGCGGCAGTCACGACCTCCGCGCTGATCGCAGCGCGCACGACGAACTCGCTGCGCCATTCCGGATCCTCGCAGCTCGCTTCAAAGCGCATGCGGGTAACTGAGCGTGTGTCGATTGGTTCTATCTGCGCATTTGCAGTGCAGGGATTCACTGCTTCTCGTGCCAACACGGTCAGTTCGACTGAAGGTTTGCGTAAACCTGCCGTAGTAACGAGATCGATGAGGTGCGTCCGCGCAGCGCGCTCCACCTCTGCCTCGATGCCTGCGGGAGTCATCGCAAGAGAGAGGCTGCACACGAGCGGTGCAGGTATTGCCAAATAGCAGAAACGAAAAGGTAGGTGCATGGCTATCAAATTCGACAAAGCACTGGGTCTGCATGCGCACGCACTCCACCTGCGCGCGGAGCGCACACGCCTGTTGGCCGCCAACCTGGCGAACGAGAGCACGCCGGGCTACCAAGCTCGCGACATCGATTTCGCCGCAAGCCTGCAACGAGCGCTCGCCAACGACGAGGGCGGCGGGCTGGCACTCGGCACGACGCGCGCGGAGCCGCTTTACCGCGTGCCGAACCACCGCTCCCAAGACGGCAATACCGTCGAGCTCGGGGTGGAGCAAGCCGCATTCTCGCAGAATGCGAGTGATTTTCAGACCAGCCTGACCTTCCTCAACATGAAGTTGCGCGGACTCAGGCAGGCAATCGAAGGATAGCCAAAACCATGTCGTTCAGAAACATCTCGCAAATCGCCGGCTCTGCGATGACGGCGCAAGCTGTGCGGCTCAATACAGTGGCTAGCAATCTCGCCAACGCCAATACCGCAGCCGCGAGCGAAGCTGAGGCTTATCGCGCGCGCAAACCAGTGTTCGCCGCAGTCGCCGAGCGCAACGGACTCGTGGGCGGGCAGCTCGCGGGAGCGTCGGTGCGCGTGCTCGATGTCGTGCAAAGCACCGAACCGGTGCGCAAAGTGCACGAGCCGGACAACCCGCTCGCGAACGAGGAGGGCATTGTCTTTTATCCGAACGTCAACTCCGTCGCGGAGATGACCGACATGATGGCGGCCTCGCGCGCCTTCGAGACCAACGTCGAAGTCATGAGCCGCGTGAAATCGATGCAGCAAGCCTTGTTGCGCATGGGCGAGGAGTAAGACGATGACCTCCATCTCGAGCACACAGTACCCGGGAGATGCCGCGGCAGGCGGCCATGCCGCGATCGCCGGCAATGGCGAAGTATCGCAGCTGTTTACGACCTTGCTGGTCGCGCAGATCAAGAACCAGAACCCGCTCGAGCCTCAGGATCCGAGCGAGTTCGTCGCTCAGATGACCCAGCTCAGCCAGATGGAGGCGTTGCAGGCGCTCGCTTCGCAGAGCCGAGCGAACAACGCCATGCTCGAAAGCCTCCAGGTCGTCGCGCTGGGCGGGCAGGTCGGCTCGCAAGTCACTGTAGCGACCGATCGTATCGTCGTCGGCAGCGATCCCATCGAAGGTCGCTTCACGCTCGAGGACGGCAGCGCCGAAGTCTCGCTCGTCGTAACAAGCGCGTCCGGCGCACAACGACGCATTCCGTTCGGCACGCGCGGTGCGGGCGATGTGAGCTTCACGATCGATCCGCACGCGCTTGGCCTCGTTGCAGGAACGTACTCGGTGCGCGTGGAGACCGCGAGCGGCGCGACGCCGGTCGTGGAAGTCAACGGCAACCTCGAGAACGTACGCATGTCGGCCACTGAAGGCCTCGTGCTCAACGTGGCCAACGTCGGCCAAGTCGCCCCTGCAGCGATCACCGCATTCAACGGCCGCGCAGGCTAACGCAGTCAACTTTCATCAAAAGGGTATTTGCATGAGCTTCAACATCGCCTTGTCCGGCATCAACGCGATCAACACTGAGCTGAATACGATCAGCCACAACATCGCCAACGCAGGCACCTTCGGCTTCAAGTCGAGCCGTGCGAACTTCGCGTCGATGTACGCCGGCACCCAGCCCACGGGTACGCAGGTGTCCTCGCAGACGCAGAGCATCGAGATCGGCGGCGGCGTGTTGACGACGGGACGGGGCATGGACGCTTCGATCCAGGGCAGGGGCTTTTTCGTAACGCGCGACACCTCGGGCGCGGAGGTCTACACGCGTGTCGGCATCTTCGACACCGACAACCAGGGCTATGTCGTCGACAGCTTCGGCCGGCGAGTGCAAGGCTATGCAGCGGTCCCCGGCACGACGACGCTCGGTGCGCTCGGCGATTTGCAAGTTGCGACCGGGCAAATTCCGGCACAGGCGAGCAGCACGCTGAGCTATGTGGGCAATCTTTCTGCGGACTGGAGCATTCCCACCGTGGCGCCGTTCGATCCAACCGACCCGCAGTCCTTCAACGGCTCGCTCGTTTCGGTCGTCTATGACTCGCTCGGCGTGCAACACAGCGTGACGCAGTACTTCGTGAAGACCGGAGACAACCAAGTCACGGTCCACTACTCATTCGACGGCGCCACGCACGCGACGACCACGGTGCTCGATTTCGATACGAGCGGACAGCTCGTTGCTCCGGCCGGCGCGGTGCCGCTTGCGCTCGGTACGCCGACCGGTGCAGCGCCGCTCGACATCAACGTGAGCTATACGGGCACGACGATGACCGCGGGCGAAGCGACCACGAGCACCAACTCGGCGGATGGCTATGCGTCCGGCACTTTCCTCGGCGTGCAGCTCAGCGCGGACGGCTCGGTCCTCGCTCAGTACAGCAACGGCATCAAGCAGAGCATCGGCACCATCGCGATCGCGACATTCCCCGCCGAGAATCAGCTCGTGCAGATCAGCGATACGGCGTGGACCACTTCCGCCGAATCGGGCGCGGCCCTGTACTCGACCCCAGGCAGCGGGATGGCCGGCCAGCTCACACCGGGAGCCCTCGAGCAATCGAACGTGGATATGACGTCGCAGCTCGTGAATCTCATGTCAGCGCAGCGCAACTACCAGGCGAACACCAAGGTCATCTCGACCGAGAACGAGATGATGCGCGCTTTGATGCAGGCCGTCTGATGGACGCGTTGATCTATACGTTGATGAGCGGCGCGGAGCGTTCGCTCCGTGCGCAACAGCTCCACGCCAACAATCTCGCGAATATCGAAACCAATGGCTTTCGAGCTGATTTCGAGCTCGCGACGAGCGAAGCCGTGAGTCGCGGGTACGGTTACGACTCGCGTCACATGAGTCGGCTCGAAGCCAATGCCGTGTCGTCGCGCGAGGGCGTGCTACGTCACACCGGGCGAGATCTGGACGTCGCGATCACGGGCCAAGGCTACTTTGCGGTGCAGTTCGGAGACGGCGAGGCGTATACGCGCGCGGGAAACTTCACCCTCGACCAGGATGGCGCGCTCACCCTCAACGGTCGCCCGGTCCTCGGCGACGGCGGACCGATCGTGCTGCCTGAACACTCGGCGCTGCAGATTGGCGAAGACGGCACGATCCTCGTACGCGCGCTCGGCCAGACGGAGATGCAGCCGCTCGACAAGCTCAAGTTGGTGAAGCCCGAGCCCGATGCCGTCAGCAAGAACTCCGCGGGCTTGATCGTCGCGCGAACGGGCGAGCCGTTCGCCGTCGATGACACCGTCCGAGTGCGCAGCGGGCACCTCGAGGGCAGCAACGTATCGGCGATCGAGGAGATGGTCGCAACCATGAACTTGAATCGCGAATTCGAGATCCAGATGAAGCTGTATCGCGCAGCCGATGCCATGGCCGACGCCGGCAACCGGCTGGTCCGCGAATAGGCCGGCACCCGCCGCCAGCAGCCCATACATATATATAGGAGTCGCTTACGATGAACCCCGCGCTGTGGATCAGCAAGACCGGCGTCCAGGCACAGGACGCAAAGCTCCAGGCGATCGCGAACAACCTCGCGAACGTGAACACCGTCGGTTTCAAGCGCGACCGCGCCGTGTTCGAAGATCTGTTCTACCAGGTCGAGCGCCAGCCAGGCGCTCAGAACGACGACAGCACTGCCTCGCCATCGGGCGTGCAGCTCGGCAACGGCACACGCTTGGTCGGTACCCAGAAGGTTTTCACGAACGGCAGCCTGCAGATGACCGGTCAGTCCCTCGATATCGCGATCGTCGGACAGGGATTCCTGCAAGTCGAGCTGAGCAACGGCGAGATCGCTTACACGCGCGCCGGTCAACTGCAGCTCGATGCGGACGGCCGATTCGTGAACGCACAGGGTTTGCCGATCACGCCGGACGTCACAGTTCCGCCGGAAGCCACTGCGATCAGCATCGGCGAGAACGGCATCGTCACCGCCACGGTGCCCGGTTCGCAGACGCCTGTCCAGGTGGGGCAGATCACGTTGGCGAACTTCGTCAATCCGACCGGGTTGCTCGCGCTCGGCGACAACCTGTACCAGGAGACCATCGCAAGCGGCGTGCCGATCGAAGGTGTCCCTGGCGAAGACGGTTTCGGCAAGCTGAAACAAGGCGCGCTCGAGGGTTCGAACGTACAGGTCGTGGAGGAGATGGTGGACATGATCGCCGCGCAGCGCACCTATGAAATGAACGTCAAGGTGCTCTCGGCCGCCGACAACATGATGCAGAACCTCGCTCAGGCCGTCCGCTAATGAAGCTGCAGCTCGAAGAACCCGCGCAGCGGAAGCGCCTTGCTTCTTGGGCGAGGTGTCACTGCGCCCGTGCCCTCGTAGCCGTCGTGGGCGCGTTCGCTCTGTCGGGCTGCGTCATGCTTCCGCCCCAAGCACCGCCGGACCAAGTGCTGCCACCGCCTCCCGTCTCGGTCGCTCCGCAAGGAGAAGCGGGCGGGTTATTCACGCCGCAGACGCCTTGGACGCTGGTGTCGGACAGCCGCGCGTTTCGACCTGGCGATGTGCTCACCGTCGTCCTCCAGGAGGTCACACAGGCGCGCAAAAGCGCGGACACAAGCATCGGTAAAGAGAGCAGCATTGCGATCGAGCCGATCATCGCTGGCGGCGATGCACTCGACACCGACTTGAGTATCTCGGGAAAGCGCAAGTTCGGCGGCAGCGCCAGCAGCGTCCAACAAAATGCGCTGCAAGGTTCGATCACGGTCATCGTGGAAGAGGTGTTACCGAACGGCCTGTTGCTGATTCGCGGCGAGAAGAGCCTCTACCTGAATCAAGGCGAGGAATTCGTGCGCGTCGCAGGCTACGTGCGCGCGCAAGACATCGACAGCGCCAATCGCGTGTCCTCCCAGCGCATTGCCAACGCCCGCATCGCGTACTCGGGCCGAGGTCCGTTGAACAATGCGAACTCGGCCGGCTGGTTGACGCGCTTCTTCTCTAGCCCCTGGATGCCGTTCTGATGAACACACGCACACGCCAGCTCCTGATCGGATTGATCGCGGCTCTCGCGAGCTTGATCGCGCATGCGGCGAATGCCGTCGCCGAGCCGACCCGCAGCGCGAAGCCGCTGCGCTCGCTCGTCAACGTCGAAGGCGTGCGCGAGAACCAGCTGATCGGCTACGGATTGGTCGTCGGCCTTCAAGGCACCGGTGACGGTACGCAGGTGAAGTTCGCCGGCCAATCGGTCGCGAATATGCTGAAGCAGTTCGGCGTGAAGATCCCCGAGAACGACAATCCGCGGCTCAAGAACGTCGCCACTGTGATGGTGAGCGCAGTCTTTCCGCCCGGCTATCGCAAAGGTCAACGCATCGATGTCACCGTGTCGTCGATGGGCGATGCGAAGAGCCTACGCGGCGGGATGTTGCTGCTGACCCCGCTGCGTGGCGCGGATGGTGAAATCTATGCGCTCGCCCAGGGCAACCTCGTCGTCGGCGGCATGTCTGCACAGGGCGCGAGCGGCTCCAGCATCACGGTGAACTCTCCGACATCAGGCCGCATCCCCAACGGTGCGACCGTCGAGCGCGAGATCGAGAGCGACTTCGATACGCGCCCGACGGTGTTTCTCAGCTTGAAGATGCCGAGCTTTCAGACCGCCACGAACATCGTCCAAGCGATCAACGCGCGCTTCGGCGACGTCGCGAGCACGCGCAACTCGACGAGTGTGGAGGTCCTGGCACCCAGCAACCCGACGCAGCGTGTCGCGTTCGTCGCGAGTCTCGAGTCTTTGCTCGTGGATGTCGGGGAAGCAGTGCCTCGGGTCGTCTTCAACTCGCGCACCGGCACCGTCGTCATCGCCGAGGGGGTGCGAGTCCGCGCGGCGGCCGTATCCCACGGTGCACTGAAAGTCGTGATCTCGGAATCACCGCAAGTCAGCCAACCGGCCCCGTTCGGACGCGGCAATACGGCCATCGTGCCGCAGTCGGACGTCTCGGTCGAGCAGGATGGCGGCCACATGTTCGCTTGGCCTGAGGGCGTCGATCTGCAAGCGATCATCGATACCGTGAACAGCACGGGTGCGACACCGGACGATTTGATGGCCATTCTGCAAGCACTCGATCAGGTCGGCGCGATCGAAGGCGAGTTGGTCGTCATCTGAGCGCTCGGCAGCGTGCTTTCGAGATTCAGGAGAAGAGAGTAGGGCATGAATGAGTTGAGGCTTCACACTGAAGCGCACGCGGCATCGGCGAGCGGCGAACCAGCCATCGCACCGGCGAGCGACGCAGACTACGTCGCGAAGGTGCGTGGTGCGGCCGAGAAGTTCGAGGCCTTCTTCATCGCACACCTCCTGCGTCAAATGCGCGAGAGCACACGCGCCATGGCAGGCGAAGAGAGTGTTCTCAACAGCCGCTCGGGGCAGGAGATGCTCGACATGGCGGACGTGGCGCTTGCGGATTCGTTGGCTAGCCAGCGCGCCTTCGGCATCGCCGATCTCATCGTGCGTCAGCTGGTGCCCGCTGCAACGCATCCCACGCTTAAGACATCGGCGCCGCCGGTCGCCTCTTCGGATTGATGGTCCGCCGCTCTCGACAGGATTTGACATGACGCTCATCCACAACGCGCTCTCGGGCGCACTTGCCGCACAGGCTGCACTGTCGGCGACCAGCCAGAACGTCGCGAACGTCATGACGCCGGGTTACACGCGCCAAGGCGTCTTGCTCGCGTCGGTGCAGCCTCTGCAAAGCGGCGCGCTGAGCGCCGGCAGCGGCGTAAAGGTGCCGTCGCTCCTGCGATTCAGCGACAACTACAAGACCTTACAGATGTGGAGCGCCGCCTCGGAGCTTGGTCAGCGCAACGGCGCACAGCCCTACCTCACGCAACTCGAGCAAGTGCTCGGTGAGGACGAGTCCGGCATCAACAGCGGCCTCGATGCGTTCTTCGGCGCGCTGAACGCCGCCAGCGTCGAGCCGACCTCGGCGCCGCTGCGCCAGCAGGTGATCACGACCGCCGACGCGCTCGCGCAACGCTTCAACAGCCTGAACCAAGTCCTGTCGAATCAGCGTGCTTCGGTCGCGCAGCAGCGCCTGACGACCATCGCTCAGGTCAATACGCTCGCAAGCCAGATCGCCAAGCTCAACAAGGAGATCGCCCACACGCAAGGCACGGGCGTCAACCCTTCGGGCCTCATCGATGCGCGCGATACGAAGATCGACGAGCTCGCGAGCCTCGTAGCCGTACAGGTCGTGCAGCAAGCGGACGGCTCGCGCAGCGTTTCGCTGCGTGGCGGTCAGCCCCTCGTCGTCGGTGCACGCGCGGCGACGATGGTTGCAGTCGTGAATGCCGACGGTTCGCAGACGCTCACGGTGGAGTTCGCGAACGAGACGTTTTCGCTCGCCAATACTCCGCTCGGCGGGCTCATGGGCGGGCTCGATGAGTTCGAACACGAGGCGCTGGTCCCGCTGATGCAATCCATCACGGAGATGGCCAATCAGCTCGCGGACAACGTCAACGATCAG
>JAAYXG010000265.1 GCA_012516015.1 Lysobacteraceae bacterium
GACGGCCACATCGAACTTCGACTCCATGTTCACGAGCTCGAGCGGCTGGCGAACGATCATGCGCGCCGTCTTGCGGCCGAAAAAGTCGTCGAGCGACTTGTTATTGACCGTGATGTTGCCGCTGCCCGGACGGAGAAAGACCCGCGCCGTCGCGGTCTTGCGTCGCCCAGTCCCATAGTTCGTGGAAGTCGTTGCCATGTGAGCAATGCCTGTCAGTATTCGCTAGAACGTCAAATCTCGAGCGGTTTCGGCTGCTGCGCGGTATGCGGGTGCTCCGCGCCCGCGAACACATGCAGCTTCTTGAACATTTTGCGGCCGAGCGGGTTCTTCGGCAGCATGCCCTTGACCGCATACTCGATCGCTCGCTCCGGGTGCTTTTCCAGCAATTTCTCGAGGCTCGTGCTCTTCAGATTGCCGATATAGCCCGTATGGCGATGATAGAACTTGTCCGTCAGCTTGCGTCCCGTCACGCGGATCTTACCGGCATTGATGATGACGATGTGATCGCCGGCGTCCGCATTCGGGGTGAAAGACGCCTTGTGCTTGCCGCGCAGACGCGAAGCGACCTGAGACGCGAGACGGCCCAGGGTCTTGTTCGTCGCGTCGACGACGTACCAATCACGCCGCACCGTTGCCGCGTTGGCGAAGACGGTTCTCATTGAATTCTCCGGGAATTTCTTAAGCCGAGGGGCTAAAAGGCCGGCAAGTCTAAAGGACGAACGGGGGCTTTGCAAACCCGCGGTTCCCCGGAATCGGGCGGTTTTCGACGGACAGGCCGCTCGATCCGGCGCCCACTCGGGCCGGAACGGACGATCTACACGACACATATATAATGTACTGCCATGAGCACTACGACGACACCCTCGGCGCCTCGGTCCTTGGGACCGGGTGATCGCCTCCTGATCGCGCTCGATCAGGCGGTTCGGACCCTGCTGGCCGACCATCACGCCTCCCGCCCCTACCCTGCCGAGGGCATTCCGGAATCCGTGGAGAGCGAGCAGGATCGAAAGCACGCGGCAGCGCTCATGCGCATCAATCACGCCGGCGAAGTGGCCGCTCAGGCCTTGTATCAAGGCCAAGCCTTCGTGGCCGGATCGGCGGCGACCAGGGAATCGCTGATGGAAGCGGCGCGCGAGGAGACGGATCATCTCGCTTGGTGTGCAAAACGAGTCCGCGAGCTCGATGGTCGGTTGAGCATACTGAATCCGATCTGGTACGCGGGCTCTTTCGCGATCGGTGCCCTCGCGGGGCTCGCGGGCGATCGCACTAGCCTGGGATTCGTCGCCGAAACGGAGCGCCAGGTCGTCGAGCATCTCGAAGGCCATTTGAGCCGACTAGCGAAACACGATGCTCGCACTCGCGCGATCATCGAGCAGATGGCGGAGGACGAAGAGCGGCACGGAAGAAACGCGATGCTCGCAGGCGGTGAGAAGCTGCCCTTTCTCGCACGCTCGCTCATGAAATTGACCGCGCGCGTGATGACTCGCAGCGCGTACTGGGTCTGATCCCGGCTCAATGCTTGCGGTTGAGGCGTGACCTGTATTAAATGGCGCGCGGGGACCACTGGCCATAAGTCACTGCAACAACACATTACACAAAGATACGACGAGGTGAGTATGGAAGAGGGCGCAAGGCCGTTGAGCGATATTCCGGCGATCAACCGCTTTCTGAGTTACTGCCGGATTCGCACCGTGCCTTCCAAAACGGTGGTGATCCATGCCGGCGACCTTCCCGACGTCCTGTACTACATCGTCAGCGGCTCGGTCGAAGTCATGATCGAAGACGAGGAAGGCAACGAAATGGTGCTCGCCTACCTCAACAAAGGTCAGTTCTTCGGCGAAATGGGATTGTTCTACGAGCAACCGACCCGCAGTGCGTGGGTTCGCACGCGTCAGCAGTGCGAGCTCGCCGAAATGACGTATCCGCGTTTTCGCCAGCTCGCGGCCGAGAGCCCGGGCTTGGTATTCGAATTGGCAACTCAGCTAGCGACGCGTCTCGACCGCACGAATCGCAAGCTC
>JAAYXG010000266.1 GCA_012516015.1 Lysobacteraceae bacterium
ATGGCGTCAACATGCACGATCTGCTGCCGTTACCGCACACGGAAGAAGCCGTGCGGCACGTCGTGCGACGCGTGGAGGAAGTCCAACTTCGTCTCAAGCGGCGCCTGGTGCTAGAGAACATCTCGAGCTATCTCACCTATCGCGATTGCGAGATGACGGAGTGGGAATTCGTCGCGGAGATTGCGGAGCGCGCAGACTGCCTGCTGCTGCTCGACGTCAACAACGTCTACGTGAGCAGCGTGAACCACGGATTCGATCCGCAGGCGTATCTGCGCGGCATTCCGCGACACCGCGTGCAGCAGCTTCACCTCGCCGGACATCGCGCCTGCGGCGACTATCTGATCGACACGCATGATGCGCCCGTTTGCGAGGTGGTGTGGGACTTGTACGCGTACGCCATCGCGCGGTTCGGGCCGCTCGCGACGATGATCGAACGCGATGACAACATTCCGGAGCTCGATGTGCTCCTCGCCGAGTTGCAACGGGCGCGCGACATCGCGGAGCGCGCGGGTGCCGCATGACGAACCTTGCCGACCTGCAGGCGAGCTTTCAGTGTCGACTGCTCGAAAGCGACTCCGCGTTCGCGGATCGGGTTGCGTCTCCGCCGAGCGGCTCCGCAGAGCGGCGCATCGCCATCTACGCGGACGCGTATCGAATCCGCTTGCGTGACGCCTTGGCAAGCAACTTCCCCGTGCTTCGAACGCTGCTCGGCGAGACGGCGTTCGTCGAAATCGCGGATGCCTATATCGCAGGACGCCCATCCACATACCGATCGATGCGCTGGTACGGGAATTCCTTGCCAGAGATGCTGCGCTCGCTGCGAGCGCATCAGCCGTGGCTTGCCGATCTCGCGGAATGGGAATGGGCGCTCGCTGCCGCTTTCGATTCCGCTGACCTCGCGCCTCTCGCCGCCGGGGCATTGGGCAGTATACGCGCGGAGGAGTGGCCCCGACTTCGGTTCGCGTTTTATCCGTCGGTGCGTGCGCTACGCATGCATACGAACGCACCAGCGCTGTTCATGTCGCTGAGTCGCGAGGAGCGCGCGCCCGTACCTGCCGCGGCACCGGAAACGTTCTGGTTGATCTCGCGTCGCGCGCTCACACCTCGCTACCGGGAGATGGCGGCGAGCGAGGCGGCGGCTCTCGATTCGATGCTCAGAGGCGAGACGTTCGAGTCCATGTGTACAACGCTCCTATCGTATTCATCGGACGGCACAACCCATGCGACGGCGCTGCATGCGGCGCAACTCCTGCGCGCGTGGCTCGAAGAGGAAGTTGTATGCAGCGTCGTTCGTGACGATCGCTAGCGCGCTTGCGCGCCATTTAGCCGCAAATTCCAGATAAGCTCCATTTCAGCCTTCGCCCGTCGACTGTAGACTGTCTGCACTTGCCAATGTCTTCAGCTCGTGACGCCTTTGCCACTCGAACTCGGAAAATTGCCTGCCGATCAGATCGTGCCTGCACTGCCGAAGACAGTGTGGTTCAACGCGGTCGGCACACCGCTGAGCGAAAGCGATCGCGACGAGTGCGACATCTATTTGCGAGGGCTCGGAGCGAACGGCCACACGATTGCGACCATATGCACGTGGGACGAAGCGCTCGCGTTGTCGCAGCGTGCGAGCTGGAGCGAACGATGGTGGGAACGCGAGAGACAAGAAGAGCGCCAGCTCTTCGAGCGCGCGGCCGCGAACCATTCTCCGGATACCGTGCTGCTGCGCCTCGCGAATCTCATGCAAGGCAGCTCGGCACTGTTCCTATCGCCCGCATCGCTTGCGTGCACGCGCGCCGGCGCCGATGCGAAGGTTGCCAAGTGCGCGGCGGGCGCGGCGGCGCAATGTCTACATCAATACGGTCTCGCCTCCATCACCGGACAAGGGGACGAACATCCCTTCGCCGCGAAATTCCGTCTGTTTCTCGCCGGCCGCTGGCCATTGTGCGTGACCGATGCGCAGTTCTTCGTATTCTGACTCATGAAGTTCGTATTCGCTCCGCCGCCGCGGCCCTCCGTCGCAATCGCAAATGAGGAGGCGCGCTACCCGGTCCGTCGCATCTACTGTGTCGGCCGCAACTATGCCGCGCATGCACGTGAGATGGGCCACGACGAGCGAGAACCTCCCTTCTTCCTGGAGGCCGCGGATACGCTCGTCGCGAATCACGAAACGATCCCGTTCCCCTCGCGCACGAACGATCTGCATCATGAAATCGATGTGCTCGTCCCGACGATCGCCTGAACGACCGAGCCGAAGCGCGCACTGACAGGCCGCTTGTTCCCATGATGTATCGCCTGCTTGCCGACACGACGCTCGTCGTCCATTTTGCCTTCGTATTGTTCGTGGTGCTCGGCGGCCTGCTCGTGTTGCGGTGGCGCTGGGTTGCGTGGATCCATCTGCCCGCCGTGCTGTGGGGCGCGTTCGTCGAGCTCACGGGACGCATCTGCCCGCTCACGCCGCTCGAGCTATGGCTGCGGAACCTGGGCGGGCAGCGAGGCTACGAGGGCGGGTTCATCGAGCACTACATCACCTCGTGGATCTATCCTGAGGGATTGACCCGCGAGATGCAGATCGCGCTCGGACTGAGCGCGCTCGTGATCAATCTACTCCTCTACGGCATCGCAATATTGCGCATCCGACGTACGAAGCGGCGAGTTGCCGGTTGACGGCCAGAGAAGACCAGAATAGGAACACGTTTCTTCGTCCGATACCGTCAACTGTCAACCGTCAACTTGCGAAGCACATGCCATGCCTTCCATCCTCGTCATCGGTGCCGGCGCCGTAGGCGCGTTCTTCGGGTCGGCGCTCGCGCGCCAAGGCGCGCGAGTATCGGTCGTGTGCCGTTCCGACTATGCAGTCGTCAAACAGAACGGCTACGACATTCGCAGCAACCTCCTCGGCGACCATCGCTTCGTACCGCAGCAGACCTTTCAGAGCGCGAGCGAAGCCGGCGATGCATTCGATTACGTCGTGCTCGCAACGAAAGTGCTCGAGTCGGTCGATCGCATCGCGCTGCTCAAGGCGACCGCACGCCCGGGAGCGACGATCGTATTGCTGCAAAACGGTGTGGACATCGAATCCGAGGTGGCCGCCGCGCTTCCGGACAACGAGCTGATCAGCGCGATCGCGTTCATTGCCGTCAGCCGCACTGCCCCGGGCAGGGTGCATCATCAATCGGAAGGCTCGCTCGTCATCGGACGTTACCCGCACGGCGGCAGTGCGCGCGCGGAGGAGCTCGCCGCGATGTTCAAAGCGAATGCCATTCCATGCAAAGTCACGCAGGACGTCGTGGCGGCGCGCTGGCAGAAGGCGCTATGGAACGCCGCCTTCAATCCCATTTCGATCATGGGCGGCGTTCTCGACACGGCGGCGATACTGCGCACGCCGGAAAGCCGACGCTTCATTCGCGACACGATGGTGGAGATCGCCGCGACGGCACACGCAGCCGGACATCCGATCGACGAGGCAGTCATCGACAAGCTGATCGAAGGCACGCGCGCGATGCCGCCCTACAAGACGAGCATGGCGCTCGACTTCGAGCACGGCCGGGAGATGGAGATCGAAGCGATTCTCGGGAACGTCGTGCGAACGGCACGTCGCCTCGGGCAAGGCGTGCCGCGCCTGGAGACGATCTACTCGATCGCAAAGATGATCGAAGGTGCGCCGCGCGCAGGGCGCACCTAAGCTCGACGAGCTAGCGAGCGAGCGCGGTTTTCTTCTTCTGCATCGCTTTCGGCGGTTGACGCACCGCGTGCAGCACGTTGTCCGCGACGCGGGACATCCAGCCGCCCGAGTACAGCATCATCTTCAGGGAATGCAGCAGGATCTGTCCCGGGCCTTCGACCGCCAGGCGGCAATCCTCCTCGATCTTACAGTTCTGCATCTCGAAGAGG
>JAAYXG010000267.1 GCA_012516015.1 Lysobacteraceae bacterium
ATGCGCAAGCATGCGCGACGCGCGGGATGGCTGTTCGCGCTGTTCCTGTTCTTGACGGGGATCGAGCGGATCTTGATCGAACAGATCAGAGTCAATGTGACGTTCGATCTGTTCGGCCTACAGCTCACCCAGGCGGAGCTCATCGCAGCGGCGTTGATGATCGCCGGGCTCGCCGGGATGGTGGTGCTTCGTCGAAGGAAAGCGTCGGCGTCGCCAGCGTCCGCGTAGGTCTGCCCGGTCGTCGTGTTCGCGACACGACTCGGGTTCCGTGTAGGTCGGAATTCATTCCGACGCCTTCATTGGTCGGAATATAAAATCCGACCTACACGGACGTGGGAACCCGTGCCGCATGGAGCATCGACGGGCCGACCTACAAGCGTTTCGCGAAGACGATGCCTCGCGGGCTGTCGACGGACGCGCCGATGACGTTGCCTGCGTCGTCGCGGAGGATCTCCACCGCGTTGCCGCTTCTCGGATCGACGAAGAGCGAATCGCTCTCTGCGACGGTCGGGATCGACGCTTCCCCGGGCACGTCGACCACGATGTTTCCGTTTTCGATCCGGAATGTCAGCACGAAGCCCGGAAAGAGCTCATAACGTCCCGCCGCCGCTTGCAGTGCGGCAGGCGACGCAACGAAGTCCTTCGTAGGCGCTCGGCGCAACGTCCAGTGCGAGACGGCCGCCTCATCGCGAAGCACCGTCCAGCGATCTTGTCTGCGCCAAGACACGTCGAATACGCCCGCTGCGACGTTGGCTGCATGCGTGTCCGTCGTGCCAGGCGGCGGACGACGACCGTCCTGGATGATCCAATCGAAAGTCGTGACCGGGAAGCCTTGGACGAAGTTGACGAACTGCGGCCGCCAGAAATACATGCCCCCGGGCGAAGTCGCCGCTGCGACGTAAACATAACGATCTGGAGCCGCGGGACTCGGGTAGATTGCCTGGAGCACCGCGTCGGCGACCGCGAACTTGCGGCCGTCCACGACGATCCCGTCGCGCGATACGCGAAACGGAAGCTTGTTGGCGAGTCGCTTCGTCACCGCGTTCGCATCTGCGCCGCCGAGCAAGATGAGCGAGTAGGCTCGTTCATCGTCGCGTGAGACCTCGGTGTCCTTGAGCACGCGGATCGGCTGTTTCTGCCAATCGAGCCACTGGCGAGCGAACGCATCGGCGTGCGCTTGAATGATCTCGCGCATGCGGAGATCGCTCGATGTCGTGCCGACGACGACTGCGAACGGTGTGGCGATCACGGCCGGCAACGGGCCTTCCAATCCGGGACGCTTGCTAAGCGCGGCTTTCGGCGCTGCGCCGAGCAGCGCCTCGCCGCCGTTCAGGCCGATCTCATGGGCTTCGCCGTTCCAGATGATCTCGAGTTTGTCGTCTGCGCCTCGGAACGGCTTGGGAAGGTTGAGCGCGAGGGCGGCGACGTTCGTCGAATCGACGCGCACGACCCCCGGTTGCAGCACCTGCGCGTTGACGCGAACGATCTCCGCGGGGTTCTCGAATGCGCGGACACTGACCCAATAGGCCGAGGCGCCCGCGAGATCGGTAGAGCGCAAGCGCACCGTCTTCGGCTCGGATACCCGTCGGTGCTGCAACAGCCAATCTGCGATCGCGAGCCGTTGACCCAAATCTTCGTGCGCCCAGCCCGGCATCTCGTGGTACTGGATGTCGTAGCCCCAGCGTTGCAGGAGCTTGACGGCATGACGCGAGTTCTCGACGTGCACGGCCGCATCGGCGTCGCCGTGAATCACGAGCAGCGGCACGTGCAGCAGATTCTCGGCGTGCGAGAAGGAGCTTCTGCTCTCCAACGCGAACGCGCTCATCGCAGTCTTCGGCGGCGGCTCGCTCGACAGGCTGCTGACGTCCGTGATACGAAAGTCCCAGCCGCCATACACCGGTGCGGCTGCGGCAAACACGTCAGGATGACGGGACGCGATCGCCCAGGTGCCGTGCCCGCCCATCGACTCGCCGGTGAGGTAGACGCGTTCCTCGTCGACGGCGAAGCGGCGCTTCGCTTCCGAGATGCAGCGCATGACGTCGCGATCGCCGATGCCGAGATATTGAGTGTTGCCGCGTCCGTGAGGCTCGACGACGATTGTGGGTCGCGCGTCCGCGACCGCGTGGTGTCGTCGATCGACGTCCCACCAGCCGATGTACTCGGGATTCGCGGGATTGAAGCCGTGCAGGAATGCAATCAG
>JAAYXG010000268.1 GCA_012516015.1 Lysobacteraceae bacterium
CCTTCCGAGGAAGAAGATACAGCGATGTCAGCCATCAACACGACGCCGCTCGTCGACGTCATGTTGGTGCTGCTCATCGTCTTCATGATCACGATTCCTGTGATTACTCACACGGTGCCCGTCGAGTTGCCGAAGGTGCACAACCTTCCGACCGAGACCAAGCCGGAGAACGTCAACCTGTCCGTCAACAAGGAAGGACAGGTGTTCTGGAACCAGGCGCTCATCCCGGACACCGACGCCTTGCTCGAACGCTTGAAGAGTGTTGCCGTGCAGCAGCCGCAGCCGGAGGTGCACATTCGCGCCGATCAGGACACGCGCTACGAGCACGTCGGCCGCGTCATCCTGACCGTGCAGCGCGCGGGTATCCAGAAGGTCGGTTTCATCACCGAACCTGGCGGTCGTAACACCGGCCTATAAGAGGTATCAGAACATGGCGATGCAAGTAGGTGGCAGCGGTGAAGGCGAACCGATGGTCGAGATGAACACGACGCCGCTCATCGACGTCTTGTTGGTCTTGCTCATTCTGTTCATCCTCACGCTGCCGGTCATGACGCATGCGGTCAAGTTGGACATGCCGCGACCTTCGTCGGCTCCGCCGCCTCCGGTACAAGTCGAGCCGATCCGCCTCGATATCGATTGGGACGGGTCGATCATCTGGAACGGCTCGCTCGTCCGGCTCGAGGACCTCGAAGGCTACTTCCGCTCCGAGGCGGCGAAGGAGCCGCAGCCCGAGCTGCACGTGCGGCCCGACCGGCGTGCCGACTACGACACCGTGGCAAAAGTGCTCGCGCTGGCACAGCGTAATGGCATGATGCGTATCGGATTTGTCGGAAACGAACAGTTCATGGATTGATGGGTCGCCCGGCCGTTCGGCCGGGCCCCTGGCAATGGTCGAACAATTCGGGCTTGTCGGGAGTTTTCTGGTCACCCCAGCTTTGGAGACTTAGGATCCACATGACTCGCATTAAGTCTTTTGCTCTCGCTTCGGCGATCGCCGTGAGCCTTGCGACGGGTGTCGCGGCTCTGACCCCCGCCACGGCCGTTGCGGCCGAACAGTCCGCCAATAAGATCACGACGAAGGCCGTCGCCGTGCCCATGAAGAAGGCGCAAGAGGCGATTCAGGCCAAGCAATGGGATACTGCATTAGCCGAGATCAAAAAGGCTCAGGCGGTCGAAAAGAAGACGCCGTTCGAGGCGTATCAGATCGATGAGTTCCTCGCATACGTCCTCATCCAGCAGAAGAAGTACGGCGAGGCCGCGACGGTTTACGAGCGCATCATCAACTCGGGCCAATTGCCCGACGCGCAACGCGACGAGCGCATGAAGACTCTTGCGACGCTCGCTTTCCAAACGAAGGATTACAAGAAGGCGCTCGAGTGGGCGAAGCGTTCTCTCGAGCGGCAGCCCAACCAACAGGACATGGGCCAGATGGTCGCGCAGTCCTACTATCTACTGGGCGACTACCCGAACGCTGCGGCGTCGATGCAGAAGGTGATTCAGCAGGCAGAACGCGCCGGGAAGGTGCCGGAAGAGAACTGGCTGCAGATCGTCTTGAGCTCGCATTTCAAGTCGGAGCCGCAGAACAAGGAGGGCGTGGCGCAGGCGCTGAAGCAGATCGTTCGCTACTACCCCTCCGCAGAGTATTGGGAGAACCTGCTCGACATCTATCGGCGCAAGAACTCGAATGACGACCGCATCATTCTTGGTTACTACCGGCTGATGGAGCATGTCGGTGCGCTCAAGGACAAGGGAGACATCGTGGAAATGGCGCAGCTTGCGATGGACGCGGGCGTTCCGGGCGAAGCTGAAGCCCTCGTCGAGCGCAACATCAAGAGTGGCGTCCTGAAGAGCGACGATAAGACCGAGCAGGGTCGTTACGATCGTTTGTTGAGCGGTGCGAAGAAGCTCGCAGCGGAAGACAAGGCGTCCCTCGATCAGCTTGCGAAAGAAGCCGAGAAGTCCTCGCAGGGCCAAGCGCTCGTCGCGCTCGGACACGCCTATATGAGCTACGGCCGCTATGACGAGGCAATCGAAGCGATTCAGAAGGGGATCAAGAAGGGCGGTGTGACGGACGTCGATGAGGCGCAAGTGTTGCTCGGCATTGCCTACATGAAGAAGGGCCAGAAAGACCTGGCTCGCCAGGCATTCCGCGCCGTCAAGGACGATTCGAAGTGGAACGACCTTTCGGATCTTTGGATGATTCGCACGTACGCCTGAAGATTCGGCGCTACGCGTCTACGAGAAACCCGGCCGAGTGCCGGGTTTTTCGTTTAAGGGAGTATCATAGGGCCCCATCGACGCTCAGCCGCACTGCGTGGACTGCTGACGATCACTCCCACTACATCATTGCTCATCCCACATCGTGACGAACTTCAAAGGCATCCCCATCGCTCCTGCGGAATCCACGCGTAGCGGGGCCAAGTACCGCACCCCGCAGGGATTCTCGGCGATCAAGGACGGCATCAAAGCGACGGCCGGCGCAACGCCTTTGAATGTCGGACGCAAACCGCAGTGGCTGCGTGCCCCCATGCCCGCAGGTCGCGGCTTCGACACGATCAAGGCGACGGTGAAAGAGCATCGCCTTGCGACGGTGTGCGAGGAGGCGAAGTGTCCGAACATCGGCGAGTGCTGGAATGCAGGCACGGCAACGCTGATGCTGATGGGCGCAGTGTGCACGCGTGCGTGTCGGTTCTGTGCGGTGGATACAGGCAATCCGCACGGATGGCTCGATCAGGAAGAACCCGCGAACAGCGCGCGTACCGTGCAGCTGATGAAGCTCAGATACGTCGTGCTGACGTCCGTGGATCGCGACGATCTGCCTGACGGCGGCGCAAGTCATTTCGCCGCATGCGTGCGCGAGATCAAGCGCGTCAGTCCGCAGACTGCCGTCGAGGCGTTGACGCCGGATTTCCAAGGCAATCTCGCGGCCGTCGAGACCGTTGTCGACAGCGGCCTCGATGTGTTCGCTCAGAACGTCGAGACGGTACGCCGCCTGACGCATCCGGTCCGAGATCCTCGAGCAGGGTACGAGCAATCGCTCAACGTTCTCGCGCATGCGAAGAGGTATCGTCCCGAGGTGCTGACGAAGACGAGCCTCATGCTCGGCCTCGGCGAAACCGACGAGGAGCTCTACGAAGCGATGCGCGATATACGCGACGCAGGCGTGGATATTCTCACGCTCGGGCAGTACTTGCGCCCGACCATGAATCACTTGCCCATCGAGCGTTGGGTGACGCCCGAAGAGTTCGAGCACTATCGCGAGCGCGCACTGGAGCTTGGCTTTCTCGAGTGCGTGTCCGGCCCGCTCGTGCGCTCGAGCTACCGTGCCGAGCGCGCGCTCGAGCGCAACAATGCAGGTTTGTCGTCCGGTGAACGCCGGACGGCGGATGGCGGACGGTGAGCGCTTCGCACACGATCTCCGACGCGGGAGCCGAAGAGCGCTCGGCGCGCGCCTCTAGTGTCAGTCCCCGGTTGGATTCTTCTCACCATTCGCAGTCTGCCGTTCATCGATCACCGCTCCTCAAATGGTTGGGGCGAGTCGAGTACGAGCCGACGTGGCGCGCGATGCAAGCGCTCACAGATGCGCGCTCGGCCGCCACGCGAGATGAGGTCTGGTTCCTCGAGCATCCTCCTGTCTTTACGCTGGGCATGAATGCGGCGCCCGAGCATGTACTTGCTCCCGGCTCGATCCCGGTCGTGCAGATCGACCGAGGCGGGCAGGTGACGTATCACGGACCGGGGCAGCTCGTCGTCTATCCGCTGCTCGATGTGCGACGCTTGGGGATAGGCGTGCGTCAGCTCGTGATGTCGCTCGAGAACGCCGTCATCTCGCTCGTTGCAGGGTGGGGTATCGAGGCAGCAGGCAAGCGCGACGCACCCGGCATCTACGTCGAGGGACGCAAGCTTGCGAGCATCGGCCTCCGTATCCGCCGCGGTTGCAGCTTTCACGGACTCGCGTTCAACATCGCGATGGACCTCGAGCCCTTCCGCCGCATCAATCCTTGCGGTTTCCGGGGCCTCGAGGTCGTGGACTTGAAATCACTCGGCGTCGAGAACGACGTCGAGTCCGCCGCACGCGCTCTCGCGCCTCACCTGCTGCGCGCGCTCAATCTGTCGCAAGCGCCTGCGTGGGAATAAGGGCCACGCCTCGGCGGTCGTCGTCTACTCGCTAGTCGAGCTATAAGACGACCAACACGCGCTCGCACGAAGTGAGCTCGCGATAGAGTGCGTCGAGCTGCTCGCGGCTCTGGGCTTCGAATGTGTAGGTGAGACTCAGATAGCCGCCGTTTCTGCTCGGACGTTCCTCGATACGCGAGGCGTCGACCGGACCCGTGTGCTTCTGCACGATGCCGAGCACGATGCTGCGGAACTCTTCGCTCTGTCGACCCATCACCTTGAGCGGAAAGTCGCATGGAAATTCGAATAGCGTGTCGTTCTTGTCCATGCGGCTCTATTGCATCCAGAGTCTAACGTCGTCGATCAGGCGACCGAAGAATCCTGCCTCGGACACCTGTGCTTGCGCGTGCATCGGATAAGTCGCAAGCGTCGCATCCCCGAGGATGATGCGCAGCTTACCGAGCGGATTCTCGGTCCCGATCGGCGCAATCAACGGCTCCGCGACGTCGGCGGCGACGTTGAGCGACGCCTCCTGTCCGCGGGGGATCGTCGCATAGACGTCCTGAGGTACGCTGAGGACGACGTTGTCCGCTTCTCCCTTCCAGACGGGCAGCGTCAGGAGCGGCTGACCGGCGGCATAGAGCTTGCGGGTCTGATAGAAGCCGAAGCCGTAGTTCAACAGGGCTGCGCTTGCGTCCTCGCGGGCACGTACGGACGGCGCTCCCATGACGACGGAAACGAGCCGCATGCCGTCGCGCTCCGCCGACGAGACGAGGCAGTACCCCGCCGACTCGGTGTGCCCGGTTTTCAGACCGTCAACGCTCGGATCTCGATACAGAAGACCGTTGCGGTTCGGCTGCGTGATCTTGTTCCAGGTGAACTCGCGCTCCGAGTAGTACTTGTAGTAGTCGGGATAATCGCGGATGAGCGCGGAGGCGAGGATCGCGACGTCCCGTGCGGTCGTGTAGTGCTCGGGTCCGGGCATGCCGGGTGAATTCTGAAAGTGCGTGCTCGTCATGCCGAGCTGCTGTGCGTACTGGTTCATCAAGTCGACGAATACAGGCTCGCTGCCGGCGACATGCTCGGCGAGTGCGACCGTGGCATCGTTGCCGGACTGCACGATCATGCCGCGGATCAGATTCTCGACGCTCACCATGGAGCCCGCCTCCACGAACATGCGCGATCCTTCCTGGCTGCGCGCATACGCGCTGATGCGCACCATATCGTCGAGTCGGATGCGGCCGTCTCTGAGCGCGTGGAAAACCGCGTAGCCGGTCATGAGCTTCGTGAGGCTTGCGGGCTCGAGGCGCTCGTTCTCGTTGTGCGCGGCGAGCACCTGGTTCGTACGGTAATCGATGAGGTAGTAGCCTTTAGCCGGTACCTGCGGCGGCGCGGGAATCGGCGGCGGTTTGATCGACGTGTTCGCCGTGACGCCGAGAATCGGCGGCGGAAGCTGGGAGCCAATGTCGGCTTCGACTGTCGGCGATGAGTCGGAGCAACCGCCGGCGAGAAGCGCGAAACTCAGCAAAGCGAAAGGCAGGATGCGTGCAATCATGTCTCTGACCGGACTAAAGAGCGCGCCGCATTCTATCTGCAGCGGCGGGTTGACAGAATGGGTCGTCAATCCGAGGCGAGCCGCGCGTCGGTGACGCCCAGCGACTTCAACTTCGAGACGATGCGATCGAACTCGCCGACGCTCGGCAGCGGGCCGACGCGGACACGATACAGCGTGCGTCCCTCGACGTTGTCTTTTCGTACAAATCCGTTTTGGACGCCGTGGGCGCGCAAACGTTCCAATAGGGTCGCGGCATTCGCTTCGCTGCTGAAGGCGCCTGCTTGCACGAAGATGCCCGATGTCGCCGCGACCGGCGCATCGCTCGGGCTCGCCTCCGGCGTCAAAGCCCGCACCTCCACGAAGGTCGTGCCGTCCGTCAGCATGTCGAGCTTGGCGGCCGCCGTGTAGGAAAGATCGATGATGCGGCCCTCCTTGAACGGGCCGCGATCGTTGACGCGCACAACGACACTCTTGCCGTTCTTGAGGTTGGTCACTTGGACGTAGCACGGCAGCGGCAGCGTCTTGTGCGCGGCCGTCATGGCGTACATGTCGTACCGCTCGCCGTTCGACGTCAAAGCGGCATGAAAGCCGGGCCCGTACCAGGAGGCGATGCCGCGCTCGACATAGCCCGCGGAATCCTCGAGAACGAAGTAGCGCTTGCCGAGCACTTCGTAAAATGGCGGATTGCCTTTCGCGGAGCGAGGTTCGGCTCGCGGCACCGGGTCCGGGATCTTTTCGATCTCCACCGGCGAGGGCGCGGGGGCGGTGGGAGGCTGAGGCCGTTTCGGAGGTGCGCTCACGCAGCCGGCGACCGCGGCGGCAAGCAGGGGCAGCAGGCGAAGCGCCGGCTGCGTCCACGCTCGACGGCTTGGGTTACTTGCCGGCATCGCGCATGAAGCCTTGGATGGCCTTACCCAGATCGTTCACCGCCATCGCATACATCGTGCTGCGGTTGTAGCGTGTGATCACATAGAAGTTCGTGAAGCCGACGCGGTACTCCGGGCCCTTCTTGCCGTCACCGACCACCAGCATGGCAGGTGCGTCGGGCGGCAATGTCGTTTCGAACTCCACGCCCTTGTCGCGAAGCGACTGCACCGTCTCGTTGAGGGCGATCTTCGTGAGATCGAACGCGCTGAGGTCGTGCGATTTCAACGTGGCATCGACGATCACGGGCTCGCCGTCCTGCCATCCGAAGCCGCGCAGGTAATTCGCGACGGATCCGATCACATCGTCCCAGCTGTTCCAAAGGTCGCGCTTGCCGTCGCCGTCGGCATCGATCGCGTACTTGCGGTAGCTCGTCGAGATGAACTGGGGCGCTCCCATCGCACCGGCGTAGGAGCCGAGCGCTTTCAGGGTATCGACGTCCTCCTCCCGCGAGAGCAGCAGGAACTGCACGAGCTCTCCCCGGAAGAAGGGGGCGCGCGGCGGATAATCGAACGCGAGTGTCGCGAGCGCATCGATGACGCGGTAGCGTCCGGTGATACGGCCGAACGATGTTTCTACGCCCAGGATGCCGACGACGGTTGCCGCGAGACGCTCATCGCCGATGGCTTTGAGCCGCTCGCCGTGTGCAAGCGTGAAATCCGCGCCTTGATGGATGCGTACCTCGGTCAAGAATCGTGCGCGATACTCGTGCCACGGGATGACGCGTTCGGCGGGGCGGCTGATCGCATCGAGGATCGCTTGCTGCGTTTTCGCTTGCTGGAGGAGGGATTCGACTTCGCGCCGGTCGAATCCATGCGCGCTCTCCATCTCGTCGATGAAAGCCCGCACCTCGGGACGAGTGATGTCGAGTGCGAATGCAGGGAAACATAGGCAGCTAGCCAATAGCGCGAAATGGAATCTCAACACGAACTCTCTTGATTGTCTCGATTAGAGGCTCGGCTTGGGTAAGCGCTAGAGCGTCCACGCCGTTTGGATCGCCACGCACAACGTCGAGCGTCGTCAGCGCCTGACGAGTCTGCGTTTCGCACAGAGTGACATGAGGATACCGAAACCGGCCATGAGGGTCACCATCGCGGTACCGCCGTAGCTCACGAACGGCAGCGGTACGCCGACGACCGGCAAGAGTCCCGTCACCATGCCAGTGTTCACGAATACGTAGACGCAGAACGTCAGGCTCAAGCTGCCTGCCGCGAGGCGAGCGAACGTGTCTTGAGCCGTCGCAGACAGATACAGCGCTCGACCGATGACGAACATGTATAGGGCAATGACTGTAACGAGCCCCATCAGCCCCCATTCCTCACCGATGACGGCGAAGATGAAGTCCGTGGAGCGTTCGGGCAAGAACTCGAGCTGAGCCTGACTGCCGTTGAGATATCCCTTGCCGAACACGCCGCCCGATCCGATTGCGATTTGCGATTGGATGATGTGGTAGCCGGCCCCGAGCGGATCGCTCTGCGGATCGAGGAACGTGAGCACTCGCTGCTTCTGATAGTCGTGCAGGAAGAATTGCCACGCGACGATCGCTGTCGGAACGAGGAGCGCGAACATCGAGGCGATATAGCGCATCTGCAAGCCGGCGAGCAGCAAGACCATCGCGCCCGACGAGGCGACGAGAAGCGATGTGCCGAGATCGGGCTGCTCGGCGATGAGCAGCGTCGGTACGCCGATGCCGAGGGTGAGAATGAGCAGCGACAACGGGCTCGGCGGAAGCGGACGTTCGTGCAGGTACCACGCACATGCGAGCGGGACCGCGAGCTTCATCATTTCGGACGGCTGGAAACGGATGAACCCGAGATCGAGCCAGCGCTGCGCGCCCATGGCGATGTCGCCCGTCGCCGCCACGAGCAGCAGCAGGACGAGCCCGAGCAAGTACGCCCACGGGGTCGCAGTGCGAATCATTCGCGGCGGTACTTGCGCGAGGGCAATCATGGCGATGAGCCCGAGGGCGAATCGCAGCAATTGTGCTTCGAGATGGCCCAGGCTTTGGCCGGAGGCGCTGAACATGACGATCGTACCGACCGCGCCCACCAAGCACAGTCCGACGAAGAGGGGGCCGTCGAGGTGCAATGCCAGCAGCAGTCGGGCCGAGCCCGTAAGCGTCCGCTGCGCGCGCGAAGTCTCTAAGGCGTCGTAGTTCATTCTGTCGTACGTGGCGCTTGCGCGGGCGGTGCCGGCTTGCGCTTTGCTTCCTGTTCGGCCAGCTGCTCGGGCGTGAGGAGGTAGGCATCGAGGATCCGACGCGCGACGGGTGCCGCGTATCCGGATCCGCCTCCCGGTGCGTTTTCGATGATGACGGCGACCGCGAGCTTCGGATCCTCGACGGGCGCGAAGGCGACGAACAACGCGTGATCGCGCAGGTGCTCGGCGAGCTCGTCCGCTTTGCGCATGCGCTCGTTCGCGGCAACGGTGAAGACCTGTGCCG
>JAAYXG010000269.1 GCA_012516015.1 Lysobacteraceae bacterium
GACGGCGGATCGGAGGCTTGTCTTTCGCCGCGCCGCCGGGACGATCCGAGCTGTCACAAACCCGTCGCGTCGCACGTCTCGAATCACGCGGGCTGTACATGGCCCATGCGTTGTAGATTCTTGGAGACGGCGACTGACATGAGCACCCACTTGGACATCTTCCGCACGCTGCGGCCGCAGCTGATGGGCATTGCGTATCGCATGCTCGGTACGCGCGCGGACGCCGAGGACGTGCTGCACGATGCCTGGTTGAAGTGGCAGGCCACGGATCCGAGCGAGGTGCGCTCGCCGGAAGCGTGGCTCAAGACCGCGACGACGCGCCTGGCGATCGATCGCCTGCGCCGCGCAAAGGTCGAACGCGAGCACTATCCCGGGCCGTGGCTGCCCGAGCCGCTGTCACAGGCCGACATGAGCTCGCCCGAAATCGAGCTCGAACGCGACGACGACGTGTCGATCGCGTTTCTCACCTTACTGGAAGCGCTTTCGCCCGAAGAGCGGGCCGTATTCGTGCTGCACGACATTCTCGATGACGACTATGCCGACATCGCGGAGACCTTGGGCAAGTCGCAGGCGGCGTGCCGCCAAATGGTACATCGAGCGCGCGAGCGTCTGACGTCCAGACGAAAGCGCTACCTCGTCGATGAGGAAACCAAGAAGCGCATGTTGGAGCGGTTCCTCGTCGCCGCGAATCGAGGCGATCGCGACGAGATCATCGCGCTGTTCGCGAGCGACGCGGTCATGATGTCCGATGGCGGCGGCAAGGCGCTGGCCGTGCGCCGCCCTTTGATTGGTGCGGAGCGCATCGCGTGGCTGTGGTTTGCGATCGCGCGACGCGGACATTTGCGCGCAGCGCGCCGCATCGTGACCGTGAACGGCGAGCCTGCGATCGCATCGTTCTACGAGGGTCGCTTGCACTCCGTCGCGACCATCGAAACCGACGGCGAACGCATACAGCGCTTCTATACGATCGCCAATCCGGACAAGCTTCGTTCCTTTCAAGACCTCGTCACAAAGCTGGGCATCGCTGCGTCTCCGACGTGAAAAGTCACTGAGGAATGGGAGAACACGAATGACCGCACGCATCACCCTCGACCCCAGCCGCGACAAGGACATCATCGGCGCAATGAGGAATCTCGCCGCGACCGTCAGACGTTCGGGCATCGAGGAATCGCTCATCGAGCTCGTCAAGACGCGCGTCTCGCAGATCAACGGTTGCGGCTTCTGCATCGATATGCATACGAAGGATGCGCGCGCGGCGGGCGAGACGGAACAGCGCCTCTATCTACTGAGCGCCTGGTGGGAAACGTCGATCTACACGGATCGAGAGCGCGCGGCGCTACGCTGGGCCGAGGCCGTCACGCGCTTGGAGCATCAGCGCGTCTCCGACGATGTTTACGAGCACGTTCGACGCCACTTCAGCGAGCAAGAGCTGATCGCGCTCACGCTGCTCGTGGTGGAGATCAACGGCTGGAATCGATTCGCGATCGCCTTCCAGTATCACGCAGGGGACTATCGACCCGGGTCCCTGCAACGATGACGGAGCGCATTGTCGCCATGCGAATCGTGTGACGTGTAAGCCTCGCGAGCGAGGCGTGGAACGGCCAGTCTCACTCGCGCTTGCAATGCACGCATAGCCATGTTTACACTGTAAACATGGGGACTCGTCAACGACTGTTAGCCTGTGCGCTCGAGGAGCTCGAGCGCAGCGGCCTGGAGCGATTCAGCCTGCGCGCCGTAGGCGCACGGGCCGGCCTTTCCGCGATGGCGGTGTACCGCCATTTCGCGAACAAGGAAGATCTGCTGCGCGCGCTCGGTGAGGAGGCATTCGCTGCTTGGCGGCGGCGCGTCGAATCGATCAAAGAGCGCGATTTCGAAGGGTGGCTGCAGCGCGTCTTGCGCGCCTATACCGAGTTTGCGCTCGACGAGCCCGGACGGTTCGACGTGTGCTTCGTGCTCACGACGCGCGTCGAGCGCATCTATCCGGAAGATTTCCGAGCGGGCAAATCCCCGACTGTCGCGCTGATGGTGCAGCGAATCGAGGCCGCGCAGCGCGACGGCATTTTGCGGCAAGGCGATCCGCTCGAAATGGCGCTGCTCGTGTGGGCACAGCTTCACGGACTCGTGATGCTGCACCGTTCGGGGCGATTCGCCCTCAAACGTTCCGACTTCCTGCGGCTCTGCCGGCGGTGCAACGAGCTCGCAATGCGCGGTCTGCGCAACGAGTGAAAGTCATGAAGCTCAATGACACGACCCTGATCGCGGTTCTCTGCACTCTCCTCACCGGCCTGCTGCACGCGGCATCGCGCGATATCGCTCCATTCGGGCCGCTCGTGCTCATCGCGCCGATTCCCATCCTGCTTTATGCCTTGTCGGCATCTCGAACCTGGCGCGCGTTCGCCAGCGCGTTCGTTGCGCGCGTGATCGGTTCGGCCGCGTTCATCTATGCGTACGCCGATGCGCTCGCACCCGCGATTCTGACGCTGGCGACCGTTGCCGCCGCTGCGGAGTTTGCGCTGGTCGTCGCGCTGACGCGCCTTGCGGTCGAGCGGCTGCCCTCTTGGGCCGGAACGCTGTCGTTCCCTGTGTTCGCGACCGCGGCGGAGTTCCTGATTCAGCTCGGCTCGCCGCATGGCACGTTCGGTGCGCTCGGGTATGCGCTCGTCGATATCCTCCCGCTCGTGCAGATTGCCAGCGTCGGCGGTATCGCGGCCGTTTCTTTCGTCGCGGCGCTGGTCCCAATGACCATCGTGATGCTCATCCGCGCACCGGCACACTGGCGTTCGGTCCTCATTGCAGGCGCATCACCCCTCCTCGCCGCTTCGCTGTATGGTGTGTGGCGCCTGTCCGTGCCCTCCGAAGACCAGGCACGCGTCGCGCTCGCGTCGATCGATGCGCTGACGTTTCAGTCGGTGGAAGATCCCATGCGGGCAAACCACGTTGCGGCCGCGTACGCCGATCTCGTTCAAGCTTTTCAAGGTCAGGAGCTCGAAGCCGTCGTCCTTCCGGAGCGCGTTTTCGTCGATACCACCGGACCCGGGGCCAACGCGAGCGCCCTGCTGCAGGATGCCGCGAATCGAATCGATGCGCGTATCGTCGCCGGGTTCGATGAGGTATTGGACGACGGTCAGCACGTGAACACGGCCCGCGTGTTCGCCCCCCGAGCGTCGCGGCTGACCTACGTGAAGCGCAGACTGATTCCCGGATTGGAGTCGGGTCTCGTGCCCGGCCGCGAGCCGCTCCTCATCGGCGATCGCGCCGTCGCCATCTGCAAGGACTTGGATTTCGCCCCAATGATTCGCGAGTACGGCCGGCGCGGCGCGGTGCTCATGTTCGTTCCCGCTTGGGACTTCACGCTCGATGGACGCCTGCACGCGCGCATGGCGATGGTGCGCGGTGTCGAAAACGGCTTCGCAATGGCGCGCGCGGCCGCGATGGGCCGACTGACCGTCAGCGATGCATTCGGACGAATCGTTGCGGAAGCCGTGACGTCGGATCGCGGACCCACGGTGCTGGTTGCAGAAGTCGGACTGACTTCGAGACGCACGATCTATTCGCGGATCGGCGACGCCTTTGCTTGGCTAACCGTCGCTGGAGCCGTGCTGCTAGTCGTTTCGCTCGTCCTCCGACGTCGAGGACCTGCCTGACGAGCCTTTGCTATCGCTCCCTCGCTGACGAGGTGCTCGACCATCACAAGCCGAGATCGCTCAGGCCCGGATGATCGTCGGGTCGTCGACCGAGGGGCCAGCGATACTTGCGGTCGGCTTCCGCGATCGGCAGATCGTTGATGCTCGCGATGCGCAGGCGCATGTAGCCGAGATCGTCGAACTCCCAATTCTCGTTGCCGTACGAGCGAAACCAGTTTCCGGAATCGTCGTGCCATTCATAGGCAAAGCGGACCGCAATGCGATTTTCGGTGAACGCCCACAGCTCTTTGATGAGGCGATAGTCGAGCTCGCGAGCCCACTTGCGGCGAAGGAACGCGCGAATCTCATCGTGTCCTTTGAGGAACTCGGCGCGATTGCGCCACACGCTGTCTACGCTATAAGCCAATGTGACCCGATCGGGATCGCGCGTATTCCAGGCGTCTTCGGCCATCCGCACTTTCTGCACCGCGGCCGCGCGATCGAAGGGCGGCAGCGGCGGACGGGGAGAAGCGTTCACGGTCGTACTCCTTCACTGACTTGCGATGCATGACGCACCGTATCCCTTCTTTCGTGAGCGCGCAAACGACCGGCCTCCGAGGAGCAGACACGGAAGCTCGCCGCATGACCGGCCGCGCAGCCGCCGCATTTTCAGATCGAAGCCGCTTCGAGCAGTGCGACGACCATCTCGTTGATCGGCGTCGGAATGCCGTGTTTGCGCCCGAGGCGCACGA
>JAAYXG010000270.1 GCA_012516015.1 Lysobacteraceae bacterium
AAGAGCGAGCGCACGGGGAAGCCGTCGCCGACCCAGTGGCCGTGTGGGTTGCCGTAGCGGCCGAGGATTCTCTTCATCATGGCTTGGCCTAGTGAATCGTGATTCGTGACTGGTGATTCGCGGTTCGCAAGAGGATCCGTCAGAAGAAAAACTCTCGCAGAGACGCGGAGATCGGAAGCAGAAATGTTTTCTTCTTCCCTCTTATCTCCGCGTCTCCGCGTCTCTGTGCGAGTTTTTCTTCTGACGGATCCTCGCGTTCGCATGCGTAACGAGATTAAGGGAAGGCTTTAGTTTCCTTCTCTCCGACCTCCGCGTCTCTGGGAGTATTTCTTCCGATTCTTACCTTGGCGCGCTTCGCGTGCTTGTATGGCTTTCTTCGGTGCTAAAGAGCTTGGCGAGCGTTCTTCTTCCCCTTCGCCAAAGATGGATCTCGGTTACGGCAGGCGACAGGACTAGTGCCCGCTTGGCGTGATTGACGAGGAGTCCGTTCGGTCGTTCAAAACTGTGAACCGCTACGTAAAGCTCGGTTGAATCTCCCGCGCCGCATCCGATCTAACTTTCATGCGAGAGCTCGCGAAGGCGCGCATGGGTGTCGATGCTCTTTACGCTTCGAGGAGGTCAGCTTCATTTCGCTGCCTCCGTCACACTTTTCGTGCTTGCCTGTACGAGTGTGACCCACTTCAATACGCCGCTTGAAGTGCGCGTCGAGAACGCACACTCGAGCAGCGAGCGCGATACACGGTGTCGACCCGGTTCGCACGCGGTTCCGACGAGTTTGGTGAGCGAAGTTGAACGAAGACGAGTTGAGAAAATTGGGATTGCGAGTCCGACGGCGACCCGAGCCCGTCCGACGCCAGAATCGGCCCGGCCATATCGCGTTCGATGATCGCGGCAATGCAATCTACGAGTGGAACGACGAGCGCTTGGGAGACGAAGGTGAGGATGCGGAGCGTTTGCGCAAGCGAGCACTCGCGCATCCCGGCCTGGCGGTCGTCGAGGACGAGCCGAATCCGAACGAGCCGATCCGCAACAACCCGAAAGGCCTACGCCTCGGCTACAACCCCTACGAAAGCGGATTGCTCACGAAGAAGGAACGCAGACCCAAACGCGACCTGCGCGAGCTCTCGAAGTGGATAGAGATGAAGAAGAAGCTGAACAGCAAGCCGCCCGAGGAATGAACTTCGCTCGTGTAAGGCCTCGAGCTCCCGCTCGTGTAAAGTGTCTGGTGTGAAGTGTAGGGCCAGAACGCGCTACCGCGCTTTGCTCCCTACACCTTACACCTTACACCTTACACCTTACACCTCTCACACCTCGCCGCTATACGGCGAGCTGTCTGATCTTCTCCTGATGTCCGCAGCGAAAGAAGCGGCGCAGCTCCGCGACCCAGAGCTCGGGGCGCATCCGCCGAGCGCGCAAGAAGCGCTGCTCGAGCGAGCGGCAGTAGCGAGCGGCATGTCGATTCGCTTCTTCGTAGCGGCGGCGCGCGGGCTCATCGAGCGCGGGTAGGAAGCTCACGGCGTGGAAGAGCCGCGCGTGTAGCCCATCGGGAAAGCGACCCTCACGCTGCCGAGTCAGCAACGCAACCGCGCTTGCGTACTTGTCCACCTCCGCCTGCAGCTCCAGCTCGAGTAGCGACACCGCTCGGCTGCGGCTCAAGCTCCACATCAAGTAGTGAAAGTGGCTCACGCCTTCGAGCGCGGTGCAGTAGTCGCGCAGATTGTCCTCCTCCAGGGAATGCAGCGGATCGGAACACTGCAAGCGTTCGAGCACGGCCGGATCGATGAAGACGCCGACGCGCACGCCATCTTCTTCCTGGACGACGAACACCTGTTCGTCGATCGCCTGTTGCGCCTCAGGTCCGACGAGGCGTTCGAGCTGCGTACGATCCGTCACCAGAAAGTCATCGATGCGATGCTCGACCGGCGCGTCGTACAGCCGTTCCAATAAGGCCTGCATGCGTTGCAGGACCATGACGCTCACTGCTCCGTGCGCGCGCCCGCGTTGATCGGTTCCACACCCAACCGGCGCAGCAGGTTGTAGGCGCGCGGGCTGCCCGTCTTCAGCCAAATCTCGTAGAGCCGCAGGATATCTTTGTCGCTGTGCTGGTAGGCCATCTCGGCCACTTCGTTCAGCACGTCGACGACGCGCTGGAACTTCTCGGCGAGCTCCATGAAGACCGCTGCAAAGACCTGACCGCGCAGTGTCCCGCGCATGCTCTCCGCGAGCGTGCCGTAGGCGCGTCCACCCATCGCAATGTGATAATCGACATCGATGAGCTTGCGCGCGAAGCTTTGCGCGAAGAAGCCCGCGATGAACAGCGACACGTCGCCAAGCCGACGCAGCGCTTCATCGCGCCTCTGCGGCGTGGGCGCTTCGGAAGCTTCCGCCAACATGTGGGCGAGAGGCCGCAGGCGAATACCTTCGGGAGTACGCTCGTAGAGCTCCTCGGAACGCGCGAACATGGTCAGAACGTTGACGACGTAGTGCTCGGTGTGATCGTCGACCGAGACACGCTGCTGCTTGAGCGCCGTCTGCACGGAATCGTGAAAGAACTCGCGTAGATTCGTGACCGCGAGCAGGGGCTTAGTCGCTACCACATCCTCCATTCTCGACCACCTCGTTCATCTGCATCATCCTCGAGTCGTTGCTCTCCTACCGGTCGTCCTTACCTCCTCACTGTTCCTTAGAGCAATTCCGTCTTCATTAGTTTAGTTCCTGGTCGAGGTTGCATCGAACACAAGCACAACGCAACGGTCGGCACGTGATGCCGATCGCAGTTGTGAGTTAGCAGCAAGAAAGAAGGAGTGCTAACTCCAGCGGCGCCAACGCGCCGCGAGAGCTGTCGCTAGAAGGCTAGCGCTGGAAAGGCGCTTTGCGCCTAGAAAGCTGACGCTAGACAGAGAAGGATGCGCCCTCGCTGGCGTCGGTAGCCGAACTTCGCCACCGACACTCTGACTAGCGCCAGCCTTCTAGGTAGCTCTCTAGCGGTAGCTCTCTAGCGGGAGCCCTCCCGCGGCAGTGTCAA
>JAAYXG010000271.1 GCA_012516015.1 Lysobacteraceae bacterium
AGGATGGGCACTTCCGCGACCGCCTCCTTGGGAATGGAGCTCACGGTCTTACGTGCGGATGCAATCGCGAGCTCGCTTTGTCCCGCCATCGTCGCACCGAACCACAAGAAGTGAATGTTGTGCGGGTAGTACCCAAGCGGGTACAGGCCCTGAGCGCGGCACTGCGAGATGTAGTCTTCATCGGCGATGATCGCGAGCTGATTCGCCTTGATGACGTCCTCGTAGCGTCCCACACGCTGATAGATATGTCCCGGCATGTGCACGAGGTGACCTGCGGCCGGTGCGAGCGTCAGCAAGCGATCGGCAGCCGCTTCCGCCTTCTGCGGCTCGAACGCTTCCCACAGATGGATCGACAAGTGCAGCGCGCCCGGATGCTCGGGATTTGCCGCGACCACGCGATCCAGCGTCTTCGCGACCTCTTCGGTACCGGGATACGGCCGACCATCGCGCATCCAATAGTTCCAAGGACGCAGATCCATGAGCGCCTCGGCGTAGAGCGTCGCCGCATCCAGATCGTCCGGGTATTTCTCGCTCAGCATGCGCATGGCACCGGCGTACGCTTGATCGGCCGCCGCGCGGTCTTCCGGATTGCCGGTGTAGCGCACAGCGAGCGCATCGATGTAGTCCCGCTCGCGCTCGCTCACATGACTCTTCATCGCAAGCGCCTTCTCGATGAGCTCGCGCGCTTTCGGTTCGGTCGCAGGGTCCATCGGTGCGTTGATGTTCGGTCCGAGCACGAGCGCTTGACCCCAATACGCCATCGCGCAATGCGGATCGAGGCGTGCCGCTTCGGCGTACGCGCGGCTCGCTTCGGCGTGATTGAATCCGTACGTGAGATTCAAGCCCTGATTCATGAAGGGTTGCGCGCGCTCGGAACACTGCACCGGGAAGACGTGCTTGCCCACGTTCTGCAGTCGCGGCGCCAGCGCGCCCGAAGGTGCGGGGGTACCTGCCGCTTCAGGAACGTCGTAGTGCTTGTGAACCGGCGTTTGGGCTTGTGCCGTGAAGCAGGCGGCGGAAAGCAGCGCAGCGGAGATGAAGCCCGCTGTCGGCTTCGAAAGCTCGATCGTCATGATGGCCTCCCAGTCAGATTGCGAGTGAGCGTCCACCGTTGAGGGTTGGCGAGTGTGCGCCCGTGAGCGCGGGTGCGATATGTGTCGATGGGACGAGGTGTTTCGTGCCGTCGCGGCACTCATGAACCTACGTTGCCCGCCTCACGGGCCGTCCAACCCGGAACGGTCCAATGGCGGCGTTGTACGGCAGGGGCGTGAGTACCCCGGCGATCCAGGCGTGAAACATCCGTGAAAGTGGAAGCGCGAGGCTCGCCCCGAGAGTCGCCCGAGCGTCGCGGTTGTCGGTCGCGCTCAGTTCGCGCCGACGGAACAACGGCTTATCGAAACTTGAAGATGAAACGCGTTGTGTGCTGTGCAACACTCGCGGGCTGTCTGGCTCAGCCTGATCGGAGAACAACAATGATCTTGCGCAACTTGCGTCGCATCGGGGCGCTGGTTTTGTACGGGCTTTTCGCGACGACCGCGTCCGCATCGGACCCTCCGACGAGGCTGCTCGATGAGCTTTTTCAGGATCACGCCGTCCTACAGCGCGATCGGCCCATCGAGATCTGGGGAGTCGGCGCGCCCGACGATGAGATTCGCGTGAGCTTCAACGGCGCCGAAGTGTCCGCGCGAGCCGACGCAAACGGCGCGTGGCGAACACAGCTTCCGGCGATGCCTGCCGGCGGGCCCTACGCGCTCACGGCAAGCGCCGCCTCCGGCGTCACGCACACGATCTCCAATGTGCTCGTGGGCGACGTGTGGCTCTGCTCGGGTCAGTCGAACATGGAAATGCAGACGCGTGCCTCGCTCAACTTCTGGGGAGAAAGCATGCGAGCGGCCAATGAGTCCATTCGTCTGCTGACGGTTGCGCGCGATACGAGTGCGACGCCTCGACGGACGTTCTCGAAGCCCGTCCGATGGCAACCGACGACAGCGGAGTCGTTTGCGGAGTTCTCGGCGGTGTGCTTCTACTTTGCGCGCGAGCTGCAAAAGCACGTCGACGTGCCCATGGGTTTGATCCACGCTTCTTGGGGCGGATCGCGGATCGAGCCTTGGATGAGCGCGGAGGCACTGCGTGCGACGGGCGGCTACGATGACATGCTCGAAATCCTGGAGCTCAGGGGCACGCAGCCTGAAGCGGCGATCCAACGCTGGGGCGCGTTGTGGGAAAGCTGGTGGAACGAGCGCGTGGGCGGCGCGCAGCCGTGGACCGGCGCCAAACGAGGCGAGTGGCGTTCGGCGCCGACCAAGCTCAGCCATTGGGAGGGTTGGGGCGATCCCGAGCTCGAAACCTTCAACGGCATGGTGTGGCTGCGCGCGAGCGTCGAGTTGAATGCGAAGCAGGCGAAACAAGCCGCCACGCTTTCGCTTGCGAAAATCGACGACGTCGACATCACGTGGGTGAACGGGCGCGCAGTCGGCAGCACGGCCGGTCCGGATACGGATCGCGTGTATGCGCTGCCGAAGGGCGTGCTCAAAGCAGGCGCGAACACGATCGTCGTGAATGCACTCGATCTTTGGGCGGCGGGCGGTCCATGGGGCGACGCGCCGCGAGAGCTGAAGCTCGCGGACGGCACGTCGATTCCGCTCGACGGCAAGTGGGAATATCAGATCGTGCCGACGTCGGTGGGCGAGCCGCCGCGCGCACCGTGGGACGTGACCGCCGGACTGACCGTCATCGGCAACGCGATGATTGCCCCGCTCGAGCACTACCAAATGCGCGGCGTGCTGTGGTATCAGGGCGAATCCAACACGGGGCAACCGGAAACCTACGAAGCTTTGCTTCGGCACTGGATGGCGGACTGGCGCGGCCGCTTCGGCAGCGATGCATCGTTCCTCATCGTCCAGCTCGCGAACTTCGG
>JAAYXG010000272.1 GCA_012516015.1 Lysobacteraceae bacterium
GTCCAACAGGCAAGGCGGGCTTCCCGCACGTGCTCTAAACCGACCCTTCCAAGTGCGCTACAAGCTCCAAAAGCGTGCGCACGGTCAGTGCCGGCGGCTCGATCTCCTGCGGCCAATCCGTCGTGCCGATCCGATCGATCCATACGGGCTGCATGCCGGCAGCTCGCGCCCCGGCCACATCCAGCTCCGGATCGTCACCGACGTACAACACCTCGTGCATCGCAAGGCCGGTGCCTTCGATCGCCTTGTGAAAGATCAGCGGATCCGGCTTGAGCGCCCCGACTTCCCGCGCCGACGTCGTGCGCTCGAACAGGTGTTTGAGACCGATCTGCTCCAAATCCGCGTTGCCGTTCGTGGCAGTGAAAAGCCGAAACCGTCGGCGCAGCCTTTCGAGCCCGGGAATGACGTCATCGTAGAGCTCGACTTCGTTGCGAGCGCGAATGAAGATTTCGAATGCTTCCTCGACCATGCCTTCGGCATAGCCGAACTCCTCGGCGTGCTCGCGCAAAGTTTGCTTACGCAGAAACGTGAAATCGTGCTTCATCTGAGGATGACGGGCGGCCGTTTCCTCCCGTGCCTCGCGCATCGCCTCGATCGTGAGCGCGGCAACGACCTTCGGATAGCGCTCCGAGAGGAACTCGTACATCAACTGCTCCGCGCGCCTGATGACGGGCCAAACGTCCCAAAAGGTATTGTCGAGGTCGAAGCAAATGGCGCGGATGGGAGGCTTGATCACTGGGCTCTATGTTCTGGGCTCTGGGCTCTGGGCTCTGGGCTCTGGGCTCTGGGCTCTGGCTAGAGTCCAATGCCCGTGGACGTGCACCTTGTCTTAGAGATCATACAGCTGCTTTAGTTTATTGAACCTCGAACTATCGCAGTATCGAACGTACGCGCGTAAAACTCGCGAACTGAAAGGTGCGCGGAAGTTTTCAGACAGGCTGCGTAGCCCAGAGCCCAGAGCCCAGCGCCCAGAGCCCAGCGCCCTCAAACGGCGGCAAGGCCGCGCGCGATATCCTCCCGCAAATCCTCGACGTTCTCGAGTCCGACGGAGATGCGCAGCAGTCCTTCGGCGATACCGGCGCGCTCGCGCTCCTCTGCCGTGATGCGCGAGTGCGTCGTCGTGCACGGATGCGTGATCGTCGTCTTTACGTCGCCCAAGTTGGCCGTGATCGACATCAAGCGAGTCGCGTCGATGAAGGACCACGCGCCCGCCCGCCCGCCTTCGACCTCGAAAGCGACGATACTGCCGAAGGCCGACTGTTGACGTTTCGCAAGCGCGTGCTGCGGGTGAGAGGGCAATCCTGCATAGAACACCTTGCGCACTTTCGGCTGTTGCTCGAGCCACTGCGCGAGCTCCAGCGCCGCGGCGGATTGTGCGCGCATCCGAAGCTCGAGCGTCTCGAGGCCCTTGAGGAACACCCACGCATTGAACGGGCTCATGCTCGGGCCGGCGGTGCGGATGAAGCCGAAGATCTCCTTACCGACGAGCTGTTCGTTGCCGATGACGGCGCCGCCGACACAGCGGCCCTGGCCGTCGAGGTACTTGGTAGCCGAATGAATGACGAGATCCGCTCCGAGCTCGAACGGCTTCTGGAGCGCAGGCGTACAGAAGCAGTTGTCCACGGCGAGCAGAATCCCGCGTTCGTGCGCGATCTCGGCGAGCGCGCGGATGTCACCGATACCGGACAGGGGATTGGACGGCGTCTCCA
>JAAYXG010000273.1 GCA_012516015.1 Lysobacteraceae bacterium
GAATTCCTTTGCGGATCGGCGTCGAGGCGAGTGATCGGCGCCTCCATGCCGTAGGACGTCAATGCGACACGGGCGTCGCGTCGAACGAAGGCGTTCGATGTCCCTTTCGGCAAGCGAACCGGCAGTGTCTGAGCGAGTGCGGTGTTTTGCCAACCGCCGGCGGACAGACCGAAACGGCCCGCGAGCATCAGCACCGAGCCGCCGCGACGATCCACGAATTGCGTCAACAGTCGGTGCTGCTCGGCGGTCAAGTTGCTCGCTTCGTAGCTCCCGAGAATGATCGCGTCATAGGCGAACAGGCTTTCGGCCGTGCCCGGAAATCCATCGCGAAGCTCATCTGGCGAGATCACACCTTGCCGATAGTGCTTGTTGGGCGTGGTGCGCACGATGCTCGCAAGCCGCAGCGCGCGATCCGAAGTTGCCGCGCGACGCAGGAACTTGAACTCCCAGCGCGGTTCGCCTTCTACGTACAAGATGCTGCGGCGCTCCGCCGGCACTTCGATGACGCGAGTGCGACGGTTGTTGACGATATTGCTCTCGCCGGGCACCGCGTCGAGGGAGAACCGCAGTTCTCGAGTACCCGGCGCACCCGACGGTAGATCGAGGTCGACCTGCGTCGTGCCCGCGCCGACATCCAATTCGATTTCGCGACTTGCGATCAATGCTTCGCGGTCGTACACGCGAATACGCGCACTCTCGACGCCCTCGTGCCGTATGCCGACCGTCGCAACAACGGACGCGCCCGCCGGTGCACTGCGCGGCACATCCACGCGCTCGAGCTCCAAGTCGTTGCGAACGATTTCTGGACCGACGCCCACCGTATGGATCGGGACGCCGTAGGAGGCGATCTCCGCGAGCTTCTCTTCGCTCAAGCTGGCGGCGTTCTCGCTGCCGTCGCTCACGAGCACGATACCGGCGAGCGGCAGGCTGGCAGCGTGCTGCACGATGTTCGTAATCGCGTCCCCAATGCGTGTCTGCGGCCCGGGAGGCGGGACGGCGGCGAGCGAGGAGAGCGAGGTCACCGTGTCAGAAAAGCTGAACAAGCGCAGCTCGAATACGTTCGAGAGCGGCTGCAGCACGTCTGCTTCCAGCGCAGCGACTGCGCGCTGCAATCGCGAACGTTTGCCCTGCTCCGCGTCATCCGGCAACGCCATGCTTGCTGACGCATCGAGCGCAACCGCGAGCACATTCTCGCGATCGCGCACGCGCTCGACGTTGAGCACGGGTCGCCACAACAGGACGGCAAGGGCGGCAACGAAGAGCGCCTGCAGAAAGCCAATGGGAACGATGAGACGCCAACCGAGCGCGCGACGACGGAACAGCGACACACCAATCAAAGCGAACCCGACCAGAATCGCGGCCGCGAGCATCCATAGCGGCCAGCTGTTCGCAAAGGCGAAGCTGCCGGTTCGGTAAGCCCACAAGGGGTGCGTGAACAGGAGCTCGAACACGACTCACTAATAGAGGATCGGAGCGCCGCGGCGCAAGCTCGGAAGGTGCAAAGAAAGCTGGATCGACGACGAGCGCACTCGCGATCGACGGTTACTCGAACGCCAGGCTGCACCAGCGCGTGCGGTTTTGCGCACGCGGAAAATACCTACTCACGTTTGCTTGCTGCACTGCAGGCGCGCGAGACGGAACACTCCAGCGCCTCGAGCGTAGTTGATTCTCAGCGGGGGCGAGCTCGCCACCGACATTCAACAACCTGGGAGCGAACTAGCAATGGCAGGCAGCAGCGCGACGCTTCATGAAGATCCGGAGCATCTAAGTCCCGAGACGATCGATAGACATCGCGCGATCGTCTCGCTCATGGAAGAGCTCGAAGCCGTCGACTGGTACGACCAACGTCTAGAGGCCACGCACGACGAAGAGCTCAAGGAGATCCTGCGGCACAATCGAGACGAAGAGAAGGAACACGCGGCGATGACGCTCGAATGGCTGCGTCGCCACGATCCGATGCTCGACGAGCACTTGCGCACGTACTTGTTCACGACGAAATCGGTCCTCGCGATCGAAGAAGAAGCCGAGCACGGCGGCAACGAGGGCGACGCTGCGGCCGCGAGCGATGAGGGCAGTCTCGGGATCGGCAACCTTCGCGCGCAGGAGCCCGTATGAACAGCCTCTTGCGCGAGCACGCGCCGATCCCTGCAGCGGCGTGGAAAGAAATCGATGCGGAAGCGAAACGTACGCTCAAGCTGTTGTTGGCGGCTCGCCGACTCGTCGATTTTCGCGGGCCGCTCGGCTGGGAAGCGTCGGCCGTTCCGACTGGACGGACGGAGAAGATTGCCGAGGCTCTCCAAGAGGGCGTCGTGGCCCGCATGCGCCGCGCCCAACCCCTCATCGAAATCCGTATTCCCTTCGAGCTGTCGCGCGAAGAGATCGATGCGATCGGCCGGGGTGCAAGCGATGCGGACCTCGATCCCGTTCGCAATGCCGCGCGCGCCGCGGCAGTTGCCGAAGATAGAGCGATCTTCAAAGGCTACCCGGCTGCGGGCATCGAAGGCATCTTTCCGGCAGGCAAGCAACGATCGCTCACCATACCCGAGGACTACACGCGCTATCCCGACATCGTCGCCGAAGCGACGCACCGGCTGCGCAGCGAAGGCGTGAACGGCCCCTACGGCATCGCGCTCGGGCCGCGCTGTTACGTAGGTGTCACGCGCAGCACCGATCGAGGCTACCCGGTCATCAACCACGTGAGAACGCTCGTCACGGGCCCGATCGTGTGGGCACCGGCTGCCGATGGTGCGGTCGTGCTCAGCCTACGCGGCGGCGATTTCGAGCTGACTGTGGGACAGGACTTCTCGATCGGCTACCTCGACCATACGAGCACATCCGTGCTGCTCTACTTACAAGAGAGCTTTACGTTTCGCGTTCTCTCGCCGGAAGCGGCGGTACCGCTTACCTACGCGAAGGCGGAGGATGCGAAGTAGGAGAACCACCGTCGCTTTGATGCCGTCCGCGTCATCGTGCGTCGCCGGTTACGTTAACTCCGTCCCTCTCGCGGGCGATCAGGCGTCACACTTCGAGCTCTCGTTCGTACGCAGTGCCGCGCGACCACCGGCACACGACCCTGGAGAATCGTTGGTGCATCAGTTTTCGATCGATCGGCGCAGCGGAATCGAACGCCGGCAGATCACGCTCGCCGCGTTTTACCGCGGAGCCCTGAATCCGCGTCGCAAAGCCGGCCGTCGCAGCAGCGATCGCTACGCGATCATTGATTGGCATTCCCCCCGAGTGCTCGCGCTCGTTCTGGGTATTCTCGGGTTCTGCGTTCTCGACGGCGTACTGACGATCCTACTGCTATCGCACGGCGCGCGCGAAATCAACCCGCTCCTGGCAACATTGGTCCCGCACAATCTGTTCGGCTTCGCCGCCGTGAAACTTGGCCTCACTGGCGCGGGTCTATGCGTCCTCGTCGCTTGCAGCAGGATGCGGTTGTTTCGACGCGTGTCTGGAGAAGCGTTCCTTTACGGCGCGCTCGCCGCGTACGTTGCGCTCATTTCCTATCAGCTGCACATGCTCGCGCGCGTACCGGTGTGACATGTCGCTCTACCGCGCGCGTTCCGCTTGCGAACGGTAGCCTCCTGCATAGAGCCGCCATGTGAAGTAGGTCCACGCGGACAGAGTCCCACTCACGACGGCGAGCACGAAGTGCGCTTCGTCGAGCAGCTTCGCGCCAATGATCATGCACCCGAGCATCGACAACGTCGCTTGACCCAGGCGCAATTCCCAACGATCGACGTAATGCACCCAGCTCGCCGCGTAAGGGGCAATTCGCGTGCGATGCGGATCGAATCCGAATAGGTGGGAGAGCGCAATGTACGCGGTGATCCCCGCACCGCTCCATACTGCGACTCTTGCCAAATCGATCTCCGTGCCGGCGAGTACGCGATAGACCGCC